>VFZK01000295.1 GCA_016871215.1 Acidimicrobiia bacterium
GCACGATCAAGAATATCTACGCCTCAAAGTCCTTACATGCATGCTCCCAAAACTCTAACATGCTCATTTTTACCCACTCGATTTCCTGAAGAGGCCAATCTCTTAATGAATCAAGCCGCCTCAACGTTGGGACACCACTAGAACGGTATCTATCCGAATTCGCCGACTGACGTACCAGGCTCTTTCTCCGTGGCATTACGCACATCCCGAAGCCGCACCGGCGAATCCGGCGGACTAAATTGTGCTGGGCCAAAACCATTTCTGCTATGATCTGACCCGATTCAGTCGCGCTCAAATCAGTCGAGCGGCCTCTTTCATTCGGATGGAAGTCCAGCAACAGGAACTCTTGGGATTGAGCTCCGGGGATCTATGTCACTTTCTCGAATCCCTGGGAGAAAAGCCCTTCCACGGCAAACAGATTTACCACGCCATTTACCGACTCAGGGAGTTTGACGTCGCCAGCATGACGGATCTTTCTCGGCCGTTGCGTGCGAGGCTGCAGCGTTGCAGCCGCCTGACGCTACCCAAGCCTGTTCTGGTGCAGCACTCCCTTGATAGGACCCGCAAATATCTCTTCGAGCTGGACGATGGCGAAAAGATTGAGTCCGTGTTCATTCCTGAGGAGCATCGCGACACCCTCTGTATCTCCACTCAGGCAGGCTGTCCCATGGACTGCAAGTTTTGCCTGACCGCGCTCATTGGCTTGGCGCGAAATCTGAGTGCTGGCGAGATTGCCGGCCAGGTTCTCAGAATGCTGAAGGATCGGGAGAATCCATCGTCCGCGATGGCACTCCAGGGAAAACGGCCGCGGCTGTCTCGCGAAACGTTCAAGCCGGTTAATATCGTGTTGATGGGTATGGGTGAGCCTTTGCTGAATCTGGAAAATGTGAGCCGCGCTCTCCTGCTGATGGCAGACCCCGATGGACTCGCGATTCCATCGCATCGCATCACGCTATCGACCGTCGGCTTGATTCCCAAGATCCATGAGCTTGCCAGATCTCCGATCGTCCCCAATCTGGCCATTTCCCTTTCGGCCACCACGAACGAAGTCCGCGATCGGTTGATGCCTGTGAACCGCAAATACCCTATCGAGGAACTGATCCAGGCCTGTGAACAGTTTCCGTTGCGGCCGCGACAGCGCATCACTTTCGAGTATGTGCTGATTGAATCGATCAACGACAGCGACGAGGATGCCCGCAGGCTGGTCAAACTGTTGTCGAGGCTTCGTGCCAAGGTCAACCTGCTGCCATTGAATCCGGGACAAAGAAACGGAATGCGGTCGTCCTCTCCAGAGCGCATCGCGCAGTTTCAGCGAATCCTGGCCTCGAAGGGACTTCCCGCGTATGTTCGCCGCCCGCGTGGTGCCGACATCTTTGCCGCCTGCGGGCAGTTGCACCAAACTCAGGGACAAACCGTGGCGGCCTCTTAGAATGAATGCGTGCGTCTGGAAGACCAGCAACCCTCAAACGCTCCCGAGCCCAGGGCGGATTAATCGTAGTGTCATGGGCTGCCTGCAGTTCGTATTGGCACCCGAAGAAAGCCGCGACTCGCGGAAGCCGCCTGGGCACAGCCTGAGGAAACTTCGAGAACTGGGGGCACGGCGATGAGGCGGCCACGCCGTTCGGAGGGTTGATGGACTTCGAAGAACTCATTCGACAGGATTTCGAACATTTGTCCAAAACCACGGAGCTGGATGTTTCCAAGGACTCCGAAGACGCCATCCTGATGCAGTCTGTGGAAGGACACGCGCACAACGGCGCTGGAATGTTCCACAAGAGGCGCTTCGTGAATGTCACCATCTCCGATATCGTCGCTGCCCTTGGCATCGACTCGGAGAGGGTTAAGAATTACCGCCAGAAACTGATTGACGAAATCCAACACTACGCCAATCTGGCCATCCAGGGCAAGGCCACCGGACGGCTCGTCAACGCTGACGGGGAGCCTTTCTTACGCGCCGGCCGGCTCAAGACTCTTACGGTGAACCCTTCCTCGCTTCTCAAGGGTCTTTACCTTGGGGGGCTGCGCGACGACACTGAGATCCGGCGCGACGTCGAGAAGGAGTACAACATCAAGATTGGCGGCGGCCGTTGCCACTTTGTTGACCTGCGCATTCTGAAGCACCTGAATCTGGACGGCGAAAAGCTTGCGCACGAACCCCATGCCGACGATATCGAGGACTACCAAAAGGCGGGCCTGATTGTGCCGCCAGAAAAGTGCCAACATGGCGAGTCGGAGTTCGTACGCTACTTCTACATCCGAGACCGGATGGGGCCTGGCCAGTCGGATGATGCTGCCATTGTCTGTGCCGGCCTGCTGTTCGATCGCGACGTCGCTCTGGGTGTCTTTCTCGCTGATGCGATCGACACGCTCGAAAAGTACGCGAACAAATATTCCGATCAGGATAATGAGCTGGCTCGATCGATCGGGGAACGTTATGAGGACCTGAATACCTCGGTCGAAGACGTCCGCCGGTTGATCTACCTAAGCACCATCCCCGAAAAGAAAGTGGACGTCGTGCCCGACAGCTCTCTGCGTTACCTGCTCTCTATCGACAAGAAGAGCAAACAGACCCTGTTGGATTGCTACCTTGCCTTCATCGAAGGCAAGCCGCTGATGCCGATGGCCATCTGGAAGTCGAAGATCACAACGACGGAGTTCTTCTCTTATATCAATCACCGGTTCCTGAATTTCGAGGCAGCGGAAGCGCACCTTGCCTCTCTGCCAATCGCCGCAAGACTCAGCCGCCGTGTCGGGGAGATCATGGAAACCGGAGTCATGACAGTTGACCAGGGGCTTTCCGTGTCCGAGGCTATCCAGAAAATGCTGGCAGGCAACCGAAATTTCTTAGTCGTCACGCAGAACGGTGGCAAGATCGTCGGTGTCGTCAAAGCGTCCGATTTGTTGAAGGTCTTTGAAGAGTGAGGCCCGACTTTTCATTGCGCTTGAAACCACCGCGGGTGCGCGTTCGTGTCAGACCGTTTTGGAAAAAGTGTTGCCCGCGGGAGTGAAACCATCTAGTATTGCGGCACCGTTGATCAATTCCCTTGCGTGTCTTCTCAGTGTTCTGAGGGTCGGGTGAATTGGTGCCAGATTGGCCGGTCCACACCTTTGACCGCCCTTCGAATTGCTTGTCGACTAGAGAATCCGGGTAATCGCGTGCTCCGGTGCCGTTTTTGCTGAGTGCTCGGAAAGAACCCTTGAAGGAGCTGATACTTTGAAATTCACATTGAGAGTTGTTGGCGATGTCTGCGTGCTGAAACTAGATGGCAAGTTCATGGCTGGAGGCGACAGTTTCTTCCTGCGAGAGAAGATCAAGAACGTCTTGAGCATGGGCATCGAAAAACTCCTCATCGACATGGATAGTGTGCCGTACATCGACAGTACCGGGGTTGGCTTTTTGGTCAGCAGCCACACTTCACTCAAGTCGCAAGGAGGGCAGCTGAAGCTGTTGAAAGTAAAACCGAAGATTCTTGAGGTCTTCAAGATGATGAGCCTTCTCTCCATCTTCGAGTTATTCGATGACGAAGAGGCCGCTATGAAGAGTTTCGAAGAGCAGCCAAAGCCGGTAGCGGCAGCTCCTCCGCAGCCTGCCCTTTCGACTCCGGCCGCAGCGCCTGCGCCAGCCAAGAGAAAAAGATCCACCAAGGCCTCAAAGGACACCAACTGAGGAGCCAGGTTCCTGAGCTTCTCTGGAGCTGTCGCGTGTTTTCTCCTGAGCGTTCTCGTCTTGCCCCCCGCAGGTCCAGGGCCCCAGCCCTTCACAAAACGCCCCAAGGCTTTTTCGTTGTTTGCCTGTTTCTAGTGCAGGCGCCTGCGGCGATCGCCAGCTCGGCTGACGAACAGCAGTTCCCCGATCCGTTTGTCGAGATCGACCCTGTAGTAGAACATCACATCGGTCTGGGGAACATGCCTGGGGCGGTTGTGCTGGTTGGCCACAAGGATGCGATCGTCTTCCACAAAGCTTACGGTAACAGGTGCATCGAACCTGAAGTCGAGGCGATGACAGCCGACACCGTTTTCGACCTGGCGTCACTGACGAAAGTCGTGGCCACCGCCCCTTCGGTGATGCTGCTGGTCCAGCGAGGGCGCCTCAAACTGGACGACAAAGCAAGCAAGTACCTTCCGGCGTTCGGCAAGGCAGGAAAGATGAACATCACGTTGCGTCAGCTGCTCGTTCACTACTCCGGCCTGCCCGCCGACTTGCGGAAAACCCGGCGGCGCAAAGTGACCTCGAAGAACGTTCTGTCGCGGGTGTATCAGACGCAGCTGGTTGCGCCCCCAGGACAACGATTCATCTATAGCGATCTCGGATTTGTCGTATTGGGCAAGGTGGTGGAGAAAGTAACGGGCCAGTCCCTCGCTCGATTCGCTCAAGAGAACCTGTTTTCTCCGCTAGGCATGACCTCGACTGGCTTTCTGCCGAGGCGGGAAACTGTGTCGAACGTAGCCCCAACTGAACGATTGAAGAACGACGGCATGCTCAGGGGCCAAGTGCACGACCCCCTGGCCGCAAAGCTCGGAGGAGTTGCCGGTGACGCCGGACTGTTCTCAACGGCGAGAGACCTGGCCCGATTCTGCCAAATGCTGCTCCAGGGCGGCAGCCTCGAAGGCGTGCAAATCTTCCAGCCGGAAATCGTAGCCCAGATGACCTCACCTCAATCACCGTCCGGAAAGCCTGACATTCGCGGCTTTGGCTGGGATATCCAGTCCACCTATTCATCCGTCAAAGGGGACTTCTTTTCCGCTTCGTCTTACGGTCACACAGGGTATACCGGCACTTCGCTTTGGATCGATCCAGAGGTCCAAACCTTTCTGGTCATCTTGACCAACCGTGTCCATCCGGATGGCAAGGGCTCGGTGAAGGAACTTCGGATGGAGCTTGCTAACATTGTCGGCCGCGTTTATCGGCCAGCTGGAACCCCCACCGCCGAGCTAACCGGACATCAACAACCGTGAAGATTGCCCCCCAGCACCTTCAAAGAAGGTTCGGCCACGCCGCTGTTCTGCTCTTGTCATGCAGTTTGCGATCCCTGTCGGCGGAGTCCAAGCCCATCCTGATTCAACCGGAAATCCAGTATCAGCGGCTGGAAGGCTTTGGTGTGACCATCGGCAACGGAAGTGCCAAGGAGTTGATGGCCCTGCCCTTGGCCGAGAGGTCAAGACTGCTGGATTTGGTTTTCGGAAGCGACGGCGCCAGGGCCAACATCGTTCGCAGCGAGATCAGCTGGAAGGGACAGCGCCTCCAAATGACGCATCCTCTCTACCTGCGCGGATTCCTGTACTACTTCGCGGACGAAGAAAACGAAACCGCTCAATTCAATCTACTCCGGGAGGCCCTGAAGCGCAGCGAAGTGCTCTGGAACGGCTGCGTTTGGAGCCCGCCGCCTCCATGGAAGAGTAATCGGTCGGCAAATGGCAACGGTGAGCTGTTGCCGAAGCACTATGAAGCGTTTGCCACGTACCTCGCTGCTTATGTCGAATTCTACAAGAAGCTGCGGTTTCAAGATGTTCACATCGTGAGCCTGCAAAACGCCCCCCTGGATGGCCAAGCGGCAAGCGGTTGTCTCTGGAACGCCCAACAATTCACCGAGTTCGTCAAGACTGTGGGCAAGGTCTTCAAGGAGCGGGCACTCACCACCAAGATCATGTTGCCGGAGCTCGGCTGGGACGAGTTGGGCCCGTTCTTACAGCCGATTCTCGACAATCCGGAAGCTCGAGGCTTCGTTTCACATCTGAGCGCGCACTCACTGGATTCGAGCGGACCGGCGCGCTCCCGAGTCAGAGAAACCTCCAAGCGGCAGAACCTGAAACTCTGGCAGACAGAGTTTTTCCTGCCGGAGGCCGAGGAATCGACCGGCATTGCCGGAGCGCTGAAATTGGCAGCTCAACTTCTCGATGACCTCACACTAGCCGAATCTCAGGCGTGGCTCTATTGGACTCTGCTCCCCCCTGCGGGTTGGACAGGGCGACTGGGGTTGCTCGATCACGGAAACGCCACGTTTCAGCCATCCAAGAGATTCTGGAGCTTCGTCCAATTTAGCAAGTTCCTGCCTCGAAACTCCGTTCGCATCTCAGCCAACGGAGGAACGTCTCGGTTCGCGGCATTTCGCAATCCGCAGTACAACGGAATCACCGTCGTTTTATTGAACTCCTCTTTGCAGACAACACAAGAAACCGTCGAATTGCGCGGGTGGAGTTTAGACCGTCGGATGGCCTACCGGACGTCCGAAAAAGAAGACTGTGCCACTGTTGCTCTGCCCGCCGAGAGCGGCCCAAAGATCACCCTCACGCTTGAACCCCGCAGTATTACCACCTTGGTGGCACAGATCCGCCGGGTGCCGTGACTCCAAAGTTGAGCGAAACGTAATATTTACAAGCGTTCTGTAAGATTTCCTGCGCTCTGTCGCTCCTTGCTGGCAATACAACCGACTCCAGGCACAAGGATTAGGGACATTCGGTTTCTTTGGATTTGGTTTCTTTGGAAAACCCTTTGCATTTGCTGTTCCCGAAGCTGCTGCTCAAATAAACTACCGGGAGGGCTACAAATATGCGAATAGGTCATCTCACAGTGTTGCCAGGATGGGCTCTGCTGTTCACAGTCGGATGCTCTGGACCTTCAGTCACCAGTTCCGACACGACAGGTGCATCCGATCAGGCGTTTAGATTCTTACCTCTTTAATCATCAACAAAAACAGTTCAACAAAGTTCAGGCGGCCTCCAGAAGTTCAATGATGTTGCGGATGGAAGCATCAGCTTTGTAATAGGCAGTTTCGAGTTTACTTTGCGGCCGG
>VFZK01000296.1 GCA_016871215.1 Acidimicrobiia bacterium
AGTAGGTTATTTCTGAATGGCTCCTAAGCAACCTATGGGAAGACTTCTGGGAATCCCGACGGGCCAGCTAAAATTCACCCACAAATTTGTCGCACACCCGCGATGTCGCGATGTCGGCAGATCCTGTCAAAGTCGTGAGCCCTCCGGAGCTATCGGATAGCTGAACACCGCGTAAAGGTAAATCAGTACCTCGCGCATGCGCAAGAGATCGACTTCCACTCAAGGAGCCGACGAAACTTCCACGAGACCCCGGCGATGCCGGCAAGACCCTTTCAAATCCCGAAGGTTCTTCGTGCGCCACCCCCGCGGCGGCCTTGCGCTCGGGAACACCACGCAGAGCTGACTCAGATGGAGTTGCCAAAGCAGGAACAGAAGTTCTTGTGGAAGCACTGGCGCGGTTCACTACAACCGGGAAGCGGGTCATTCGTTCCAACACCTGGGGCTGCTATAGCTGCCCGGAACCTGTGGCGCTGCGGACCTTCAGGCTCACTTCTTCCCTAAGGCTAGGGAAATGGCCTGTTCGGCCAGGGGCGCCATCAGCTCGTAACCTGCGTCATTGGGTACCAGTCCATCGACGGTCAGCTCCTTCTTCATCGCTCGGCCGTGGGCCAGCACCGCGTAGTAGTCGAGATAGATCGAGCCGCTGTAAGCCGCGTATTCTTTCAGCCAACCGTTAAGGCTGAGAATCTTGCCCGGCGTCCGGCGTGCCGTTAGCTTCGTGAAGCAATCGCAAACAGGCGTCACGGAGGCCAGGACAACCTGAATGCCATGAGCCTTGGCGAGTTCGGTCATTGTCATGAAATGCTCCGAGATCGTGCCCTGCGTGGCAGGACCGGCATAGCCAGCAAGATCGCTGGAACCAGCTTGAATGACGACGACCTTCGGCTTCAGATCGATCACGTCCTGGCGAAAGCGCACCAGCATTTGAGGCGTTGTCTGGTGCGCGACCCCACGGTTCAGATAAGGCTTTTCCGGAAAGAACTTCGCTTTGCCGCGACCCCACATTTCCGTGATCTCATCGCCGAGAAAAACGACCCGATCCACTCCGGGCGCGGGGGGGCCGAGATCGGCGTTCTCGCTGCCATATCGGGTAAGGCCTCCCCAGTCGCTCAGCAGCCGTATGTGCGCGGCGATCTCCCGTTCCAAATCGGCGATCGTCTTAGCGGAGTTGGTGGATTGGGCGTGGAAGCGGCAGTCCAGGCCGAGCAGTGCTGCGGCCGTCAGAGCTGCCGCTCGCAGCGCCGCACGTCGCCTTGGCCGAAACTCTCCGTGAAAGAGAAGCGGCGCAGGTTGAGAACTTCCCTCGGGCTTCTTTCTGTGCTTCGGCGTCTTGACGGCTATTCGTGATGCCCAGCTCATTGCTTGATGCCAAAGCAGTACAGCACGCCGTCATAGGTGTTGATATACACCCGGCCGTTAGCTACGGCCAGACCGCTCCAGTGGTTCCACGTGGCAATCTGTTTGCCGCTCGACCATAGTTCTTTGCCGGTCTGCGCATCGAGCGCGTACAAGACGGCGTACGTCGACTTGGGAATCCTCCGCTCCATGCGGAAGTCGAGGCCTACATCGGGAAAAGCTTGCGCTGTGTTCTCGCCGCTGCCATAGCCAAAGACGACGCCGTTGGCGATCACGGGAGGCTCGGCCTGATCCATGTCGCGGGAAATCCACACGGGCGAAAGCTGCATCTTGCCATTCTTTGGCTCCACCTTGAATGCCGCGATAGCACCCTTGCGGACCACACCGTGCTCGAGGGGCGCTTTGAACTGGGAATGCTTCGGTCCCCAGAATGGTGTTAGCAGCCATCGCGTGCCTTGGCCATCCTCCCAAGTCGCCAGCGAACCCCAGATGCCGGCTTCTGCGAAATCCACCATTTCATTGCAGAGAAGCGGGGTGCGGTACAACGGTGTGCGGTGATCGTCACCTCCAATCGACTCGGTGTCCATGAAGTACAAACGGCACTCCTTGCTGGCATCGACCATATACTCCCTGCCCTGGTGGTTGAAGATGGCAGGTGTCACCTGCATGTCGAGATCGCGCTTGAAGAGCCACTCGGCATTGGACGGCCCGTAGTAGTCCACCAGCTCCAGGGCTTTCGTTTCCGGATTCTGCTTCACGCCAATGATGCCGTTTCCGTAAATGCCGTTTTCCGGATCCCAGCGACCGTCGCCCGTTCCGGTATACATGGTTCCGTTGGAACTGATCGCGGGACCCGACCGGCCCCACATGCCGCCACCCGCAGGCCCCCAGCTCCCAACTTTGTGGGTTGCCAAATCGTAGGCATAAGCCATGTTGGGATTACCTCCACAGCCTTGGGCACTATGAGTGTAAATGACGTTGTTAAACAGATTCATCGCGTAAGGCTTGCCATTCGGAGGCATGAATCTAGCAGGTGGAACAACATCCTTGCCGTCAGCGGCGTTCACCTGCCACAGACGTCCATCCCACGATGCGGCATAAATCGTGTACTTGCCAGGCGCGCCGCCTGGCCCAATGGTCACGTTCGCGGTCATTCCTCCCGGACAGAGCACGCTCGGGCCCCGGCCTCCTGGAACATCTTGGTACGTACTCTCGAAGTGTCGTTTCCAGAGCAGCGCACCGGTTGCTACGTCAATGGCATAGAGGTTGTCAGACACACCAGCCTGAATGACAACCTGTTTGGCGCCCTCGCTCATTTCGAGGCTTCCGATCACAAGCGGCGGTAGTAACGAGTGCATCTGCCGCGGCTCGTTGTCGAGCTTGATCTTCCAAAGCAGCTGCACATCTTTCACATTCTTCGTGTTGAGGATCTTCTCGTCCTTCTGCCAGTTCGTACGCATGACATCGCCGCCATCGGTCAACCAGTCAGCAGCTTGGATGGTGTCGACAAACAGCAGCGCGATCGTCACAAGAATAGTCAAGAGGCATCTCATGGGCCGGTGTCTCCAGCGATCTAGGTCAACCATCGTGGCTTTACTTTTCCCTTCGAACCCCGCACTATACCGAAAATTGGAGGGGTGCGACACGGTGGAGTAGCACATGGGCTGCGTTTTGGAAGCAGCTGGCTCGCCCTGATCCGCCTGTTCCGGAGTTTGTCACGGCTCCCCCAGATACGCGACCAAGGATGCAAAGGAGTCCATGGCTTATGAGACGGTTTCCTCGTTCCGTTGTGGTTCTCGGGGTTGTTCTGGCTGTAGCCCTGGATTTGTGGGCTCAACGGGGTGCAGACTGGATGACCCTCGGGAACGATGCGCAGCGGTCGCATTGGGTTCGGCGGGACGCAAAGATCTCGACCGAGACGATGCAAAAGCCAGGGTTCGCGCTCCTGTGGAAATTGAAACTCGAGAACAAGGTGCGGCACCTGAATTCTCTGACACCTCCGGCACTGTTCGACTTCTACATTTCGTATCGGGGGTTCCGGACGCTGGGATTCTTCGGCGGCAGTTCTGGCAACATCACCGCCATTGACCTAGACTTGGCGCGCATCGAATGGAAGAAAGGGATTTCTTCCGGCTCGCTGGGCAAAGCGTCCCTCCTCTGCCCCGGCGGAGTGACCTCCAGTTTGACGCGACCCACCGTTGCCGCTTATCCCCCGCCAAGCTCTGCCGGATCAGGCCGTGGCAGCCCAGCGAAATCGGGAGTGGGCGAGCCGTTTGAAGGCGCCGTCACATTGAGGCGGCCTCCGATGCAAGCGGTGCCTCCCTCTCCAGTCCAGTCCACCGCAGCCAGTCGCCGGATTGCGCCCACGACCAACCCTTACGCTCCGACCGTCCAGTATGTGCATGCCGTCTCAGCGGACGGAAAGCTTCACTCGATGTATGTTTCGAACGGCGCTGAGCCGGACGCGCCGGTGGACTTCCTTCCCCCTAACGCAAACGCGCTCGGCTTGATCGTCTTCGATAAAACCGTCTACGCGGCCACAGTGGGCGGATGCTCCGGTGTAGCGAACGGTATTTGGGCGCTCAATCTGGAGTCGCGAAAGGTCACGCACTGGAATTCCGATGCCAGTCCGGCAGGATCTGCGGGATTTGCTGTTGGGCCGGAGGGCACTTTGTTTGTGGCTACCACCGCCGGCAAGCTGGTGGCTCTGGAACCGGGAACGCTGGCGATAAAAGGTTCGTACGAAGCGGGAAAGGCGTTTACAGCCTCGCCGGTCGTGTTCGACTACAAAGATCGAGACTTGATCGCAGTGGCAACGAGCGACGGCCAGCTTCTGCTGTTCGACAGTGCGACGCTCGGTGGGCCCCAGCTGGCTGAGACGCAACCTTTCTGCAGTGCGGGTTTCGTGACTGGCTCGTTGGCCAGCTGGCAGGACGCAGGCGGCACGCGTTGGGTCCTGGCGCCGGCAGGTGGCACGGCTGCAGGTGGCACGGGATTCCCGGTGAGTCATGGCGAGATCAAGAACGGTGCCATTGTTGCCTTCAAGGTTGTAGAGCAGAATGGAACCCTTGTGCTGCAGCCAGGCTGGGTTTCGCGCGACTTGGTTTCCCCGCTGGCGCCAGCGGTCATCAATGGTGTGGTTTTTGCACTCTCCAGCGGCGAATACCGCTCGGATGACCCTAGACTGAAAGCTACGCAGCGGGCTAAGCGCTCGTCGAATGCGATTCTGTATGCGTTGGAAGCCGCTACCGGCAAGGAGCTCTGGAACAGCGGCAACTCTATCGGAGCCTTCGTTCATAGCGGTGGTCTGGCGGCCGGTGGCGGACGAGTGTACGTAGGAAGCCACGATGGGACCCAGTACGCTTTTGGTTTTCCGATGGAACACTAGGCAGGGAAGGCATCGATGAATCGATCTGGTTCGATACTCGGAGAGCTGCTGAGCTGCAGACCCGGTAGCACAGAGCGAAAGCATTCTGAAAAGTCTGCAAGTGTCTCGCCACCCCGTAACGGAAGCGGCCCACAACCTCCACTCCGCAGCTCTTGCCGGGGCATGCGGCTTGGGGTGTGCAGCGTCACGTTTCTCGCATTGTCGTCGACGAGCCTCTTAGCGCAGCTTGCGGAAGGACCGGGTCGGGATGAAACTGAGCGCCTCTGCGAGGGATGCCACGAGATTGAGCGCTCCGTCTCGCGGCGGCAGGATCGTGACGCCTGGCAGGCAACTCTGAACAAGATGGTCGCGTTGGGCACGAAGGCAACGGATGAAGAGCTTGCTTTGATTCTTGACTATCTGGCCAAGAACTACCCCGCGGATGAGGTTCCCCCAGTGAATGTGAACACGGCTCCAGCCATCGAGCTGGAGAGCCGACTCGCTCTGCGTCGCTCGCAGGCGGCTGCGATCATTGCTTACCGCAGCAAGAACGGCAGGTTCAAGACAATCGACGATCTCAAGAAAGTGCCAGGAGTTGACACAGAAAAGATCGAAGCGAAAAAAGACCGCATCGTATTCTGACCGTTGGAGCTTTCGGGTTTTGTAAGATCTGTAGCTCTTGTTCAACCGAAGGCTTGGGAGTTCTACGGCATGGCTCGATTCTGAATCCGCTTTCCGTCCAATGAACCGCAAACTCCCCTACATTCTGCTCGGACTCTGGCTAGCTGCTTCCCTGTCTGGTTGCGGACGCTCTCAGTCAAGTTCTTCCTATCGGGTCTACGTCAGCAACGAAGCTTCGGGAGACATGACGATCGTCGATCCTGGCCAGCCGGAGGCCGTGGCGACGATTAAGCTAGGGAAACGCCCCCGCGGCATCCACGCTTTCGGAAACTTGCTCTATGTCGCCCTCAGTGGCTCGCCGTTTGCGCCGCCGGGTGTCGACGAAAGCACCTTGCCGCCTCCCGACAAGAGTGCCGATGGAATTGGCGTCGTGGACCTGCGGCAGAACAAGCTGACAGACAAGATCCAGGCCGGCTCGGACCCGGAACAGTTTGCGCTCAGCAGCGACGGCAGGATACTTTATGCGTCCAACGAAGATGCGGGGGCCCTTAGTATTGTCGAGCTCTCCAGTGGAAAGATTATCGCTGTTTTGCCTGTCGGCGAGGAGCCCGAAGGAGTGACGCTGAGCCCGGATGGCAAGTTCGTCTACGTGACGTCTGAAAATGACGGAACGGTGTCGGTGGTGGACACGGCGGCAGCGAAGGTGGTGAAGACCATCAAGGTGGGCCGACGACCAAGGTCGGTGGCTTTTCTTCCGGATGGCTCGCGCGCTTACGTGACCAACGAAAACGACGGCAGCGTAACGGTTATCGACGCCATTCGTCAGGAGCTCTTGAGCACCGTTCTGCTAGGTGAAGGCGTGAAGCCCATGGGCTTGGCCGTTGCCAAGACAGGTGGCAAGTTGTACGTCAGCACCGGGCGCAGCAGGAAGGTGTTCGTTCTAGAAACCGTGTTTAACTCTGTTACTGCGTCCTTTGAAGTTGGCCAGCGCCCCTGGGGAATTGCCCTCTCGCCGGACGACAGACTTCTCTTCACTGCAAACGGCCCGTCAAACGATGTGTCCGTGGTTGATGCGACCTCGGGGACGATCGTTCGAAAGGTGAAGGCAGGCGAACGGCCTTGGGGCATTGCTGTTGTGCCTCGGAACTAACCGAGGAAGGCTCGGCACCCTCAATATTCTGCCGTTCGATCTGCCGTAGTGGCCTCAGTACGCCGATTTCGAAGGTCTTGCTGTCCGCAGGCCAGGCAAGCCTTTTCCGTCCCCGCGGCTCACGTCCCGGTTTCCTATTCCCCGGGGTGACGACCTTTCGCGGGAGCGACGCGAGCAGCACCCTGAAAGGGTGCCAGCCGACGTTTTCGTCTAGCGCATCTCATCGATCAATGTCGGCCACGCTGCCACTCCAACCCCATCCGGGTCGTGCTTCTCTCTTGGTACAGACCACGTCT
>VFZK01000297.1 GCA_016871215.1 Acidimicrobiia bacterium
TCGGCTGAACCGCCGAACGATGGAAACCAACTTGTTTGAGCGACTCACCAAGGCCTGTCTCAACACCACCACGATCACTTACAAGCACCTGACTGTAGCGCCGGAGCAAGCGTGATATTCATCTTCGGATTTATCTCAAATGCCCGCGCCACCTCTCCAACCGACGATCCTCGCTCCAATCTCTGCAACGCCGCCAGCTTGAACTCTCTGCTAAGCTGCCTCCGAGACAAACTCATGATGCATTCCTCCATTCGCTGAATTCTGCATCTTAACCGTTTGTCTCACTTTTGGGGGCAAGTCCAGACTGTGTCCTTTCCTCCTTCTTACTCGGGGCATTCCGCTGTGGTCTGAGTGAAACCCTGAATCCACTTGGTGTTCCAGAGCGATGGGAAGCTGTTCTCCTTGTAAGGATGTTTCTCGCAGACGGCAGTGTTCAGTTCAATCCCCAGACCCGGTTGTTGTGGCAAGAGGAATTCTCCGTTGTGAATCGGATTCCACCCGCAAACCAGGTCGTTGCGCCAAGGAACATCGTATTCGGCAAAATTTTCCTGGATCAGAAAATTGGGCGTGGACCAATCAAAGTGGAGCGCCGCACATAAGGCCACCGGCCCAATCGAGACATGTGGCGCCACACTGAGATCTTGCGCTTCGGCCATGGCCGCAATCTTTTTTCCTACCCCCAAGCCGCCGCAGTGGGCCAGGTCCATCTGTACCACTTCACAAGCTCGCGTTCGTGCCAGCCGGCCGAAGTCCTCAAGCGTGTAGAGCCGTTCCCCGGCTGCAATGGGAAAAGGCAGAGCTTGCTTCACTTCCTTCAGGAGGTCCAGGCTATTAGGAGTGACCGGTTCTTCGTACCAGGCAGGCTGATAGCGGGCTAGGCGCCGGCCCATCGCTATCGCATTTTCGACCGACAGGCGCCCATGCACTTCAATCATGATCTGCACTTCCTTGCCCACGGCTTGGCGAACTGCAGCAACGATGGCTTCTACAGTATCACTCTGCTCATCACTCATCGTTTTCCAAGCAGTTCCGAATGGATCGAACTTCAAAGCGCGGTAGCCTCGCCTGATAACCTCGCGGGCTCGCGCTGCGAAGTCCTCTGGGGTCGCAGCGCCTCCGTACCAGCCATTCGCATAGGCTGGCAAACGTTCGTGGCAGCGACCTCCAAGGAGTTTGTAGACTGGCTGGCCGCAAGCCCTGCCGATGAGGTCCCACAGCGCTATCTCTACGCCACTAATTGCCGTCATGATCGTGGCGCCGCCCTGGTATTGGTCCCGAATCATTCCGCCAATGATCTTCTCCCTGTCGAAAGGATCCACCCCTACCACGCGATCCTCTACCCATTCGTGGATCAAGGTTTGGACGGTTTTCTCCTGCCACTCTAACGAGGCTTCGCCGATCCCTGTCAGACCGGTATCGGTCTTCAAGCGAACAAAAAGATAATTCCGGGATCCTGCGTTAGTCAGGAATGTCTCCAACTGAGTAATGTGCATAATGCAGGTGAAATGTGAAACGATTCGTTCCGGAACGAAAGTAATGCGTCAGTGACGGGGGATACCCGGAAGTCTACACGATCCTATTTTCATCACAGTTCTTCATACCGCGTTACGGTGCCACGACCGACTAAGATGATGCAGCGCAGACCGCGCTTTCTGCGGTCTGCGGTTTATCGTCTCCGAACCTACGAACTGCCGCAGACCGGCCAGAAAACGGCAGGTCTGCGCTTTCAAAGGTTCGCTTGCGCCAGCGTTTGGCCCCCATAACTAACGCATTAGGCCCACACTTCGCCGCATCTTGATCCTTTCTGTGCCCTAATCTACGAACAGAAACTCATTCGTTCCCATCAGCATTTGACAGAAGATTCCCAAGGCGGCTTTTTCGGCTTGTTGAGGTGCTGTGTTGGCGTTGAGATAGAGCTGTTTCTGTTTGTCCAGATTCTCCGCGCAGATCTTCAGCTCAGAGGAGGTCGGTTTGCGTGAAAGCGCCAACAAGTAGGCCGTTTCGATCCATTTGGACGGATTTCGCTCTCCCGCCGTGGTGATAACCCGCTCGGAAAGGTGCTTGGCGCTCTCCACCATGAATTCATCGTTCAGCATGGTGAGCGACTGCAGCGGCGTGGCCGAATTGATCCGGCGATTGCAGTTTACCTGGATCACCGGAAAGTCGAAGACCTGCAGAAACTCCAACGGATAATTTCGGCGGGCCAGCAGATACAGGCTGCGCCGGTATTTCGCATTCGGCGTGGGGTCTTTCTCCGAAACGGTCTGCAGGCCTTCCGGACGAGGCTCCAGCAAAATGGCCGGGCCGCCCAGCGTCCGGTCGAGTTTGCCACTGGCGGCCAGCACGGAATCCCGAATGACCTCGGCTCCAAGGCGCTTCAGATTCATCCGCCAGAGAAGATAGTTTTCCGGATCGGCCTTTCTGGCTAGCGAAGACTCGCCGTCGGCGGGCTGGCGGGAAGACTGCCGGTAAACACTCGAAGTCATGATCTGGCGGTGCAGCCGCTTCAGCGTCCAGCCATGCTGCATGAAGTCCACGGCCAGCCAGTCCAGAAGCTCGGGATGCGTCGGCCCAGCCCCCAGCTTGCCAAAGTTGTCGGGTGTTTCTACGACCCCTCTTCCAAAGTGGTGTTGCCAGACCCGGTTCACCATCACGCGGGCCGTCAGCGGATGATCGCGGCTGGTGAGCCAGCGCGCAAACGCCAGCCGGTAGCCGCTGGTTTTCCCCTGCGCCTCCGGCGGGCGGACGATGTCTGATTTTCCTGGATCGCTCAACACGGTCAATGCCCCGGGTTGAACCTTCGGACCGGGCATCTCCACATTGCCCCGTTGCAACAATCGCATGGTGCTTGGGGGGCCAACGTCCAGCAGCACCTGAATCTTTTCCAAAGGGCGGCGGTAGCTGTTGAGCGTTTTGATTTGCCGGTCGATTTTGGCTTTGGCAGCAGCGTCGGCCTCTTTGAGCGCTTTCTCGACTTCTTCCGGCTTCACCGTCAAGCTGTCGCCCAATTTCTTTACCAGGAATTTCTGCACGTCATCCCGCTTGTCCGCTGGAGTTTCCAGAGCGGCCTTGGTTTCGGCGCGAATCTCAGCCGGCAAGTTCTGCAGCTTGGTGTCCAGCAGGCGTTCTTGATACGGTTTGAGTAAAGTGTCCAACTCCTTCTGCAGCTCTGCAACTGGTTTGTCCAGATCCGCATTGTGCCGTTTGATCTCTTCCTCTTCCGAAGGCGAGACCGTGGACAGAACACGGTTCTTCGGCTGCGTCCAGTTCCACGGGTTGTAGGCCGAAGCAAAGATCGACAGGAAACGGTAGTAGTCTTTTTGCGGAATGGGATCGTATTTGTGGCTGTGGCAGCGGGCGCAGCCCACCGTCAGTCCGAGCAGGCCGGAGGAAACCTTCTCGGCTACGTGGAAGAGCACTTCGTAGCGTTCGTGCGGCAGGTTCACGATGTCGGCGTCGGTGTGGTCGTACACACTGCGCAGATAGCCCGTGGCCGTCAAGGAGTCGAGCACTTGAGGCGTAAACTTCTTGGCGTTGCGCCAATCCACCAGTTCGTCGCCTGCCAATTGTTCGGTGAGGAAGCGGTCGTACGGTTTGTCATCATTGAAGGAGCGCACCACATAGTCCCGGTAGCGCCACATGCCTTCATGGACCGCAATGCCATCCAGGAAAATGTCCCCTCCCGTGACATCCGTATATCCGGTGGCATCGAGCCAGTGGCGGCCCCAGCGCACGCCGTATTGCGGCGAAGCCAGCAGCCGGTCAATGAGGCGCTCGTAGGCTCCTGGCCGGGTATCAGCGGCATAGGCTTTGATCTCTTCCGGTGCTGGCAGCAGCCCCGTCAAGTCCATGTAGGCGCGGCGCATCAAGGTCTGGCTTGGGGCTTCGGCGGAAAGCGTCAAGCCTTTGGCTTCGAGTTTGGCCAGCACAAAGGCATCGATGGGCGTGCGCACGCGCTGCTGGTTCTTGACTTTGGGTATTGGCTGCGCCACAGGCTTGCGAAACGCCCAGGATTGGCGATCTTTCTCGGTGACATTCGGAGCTTCCGCCGGGGTGAAGGTTTCCCGCAAAGCTGCGACCTGAGGGCGAGCGGTGAAACGGGCTTTGTCAATCCATTGGCGAAGTGTCTCCAGCTCTGCCGGTGTCACGGGAGCGTTTGTGCCAGCGGGCGGCATTTTGTTGCTGAGGATGTTACGAATCAGCATGCTCTTGTCCGAAGCGCCTTCCATGACGACCGGTCCGGTGATGCCGCCTTTCAAGACAGAGTCCAGCGTTCGGAGATCCAAGCTCGCCATCGGGGTCCCAGCGCCGTGGCATGAGACGCACTTGGCCGAAAGGACGGGCAGCGCCTGCTTCTCGAAGCGCGTCAGTTCTTCATCGGGCTCGGTTTTTTCCGCGGGCTTTTCCGACGGCGCTCCGGCCTCGATCCATTTGCGGATGGTCTCGATCTGGATGTCCGTGAGGGTCAGCTTGAAGGCAACCGGCGGCATGGCGCGCGTTGAGACTTTCTGGTGGAGCAGGCTATTCTCGGGCGATCCTTTCACCACGACAGGTCCGTTGAGGCTTCCTCGCATGACGGAGTTGATGGTCCGCAAGTCCAAGCCCGCCTGCGTGTAGATGGAAGTGCCGCCGTGGCAACTCAGGCAGTTGGCCGTGAAGATGGGGAGCACATCGCGTTCGAAGGTTACGGATTGAGCAGCGACTTGGCTGGCGGAGAGGAGGACTCCTAGGGTGAGACTGCTCAGGAGTCGTCGCGCTGGCGAGGCGCACGACTGACCGATGAAAGGCGCCTCTCCGATGGCTCGTGACCCCTCACCCGGCCTCTGGCCACCCTCTCCCCACGAACGGAAGAGGGAGGTATTTCCCGTCTGGCCGAAGATTGAACGTCGTTGGCAAGTGAACATGTGAGTCCCCTTCTTCCCGTGATTCCAAGTAGGGTACGTTCTGCTCTATGAACACACCGCGCGGCCGTCGGCTGCTCGCACTTGAGGCGGTGCGTCGAAAAGCACGACGCCCCCTACGATCAACGTGCCGGGCAATTCCCAATTCCCCTTTGACCAAGGGGAAATTCCTCACGCCACCTGTGGAGGCTTCTTCAGCAAGTCGCCAACAACAGTTGCGCCGGTAATGCTGAACTCGGTTGGCGTCTCCTCGCGGCCTCCGTGCGGGTAGGTGAGCCTTGAGTGATCCAACCCCAGCAGATGGAGCAGCGTTGCTTGCAGATTGGGAACGCTCACGCGATTCTCAACGGCTTTGTAGCCGAAATCGTCCGTTCGCCCGTAAACCAAACCACTCTTGAATCCGCCGCCGGCCAGCCAGAGGCTGAAGGCATTGCGATTGTGGTCGCGTCCGCCCGAGTTCTGCGTAGTTGGCAGCCTTCCAAACTCGCCTGCCCACATGACGATCGTGCTGTCGAGCAGGCCGCGGCTCTTGAGGTCCTTAATCAACGCGACGCACGGCTGGTCGCTTTTGGCGCAGATCTTGGGCATCTCTTGCTTGATCTGTTCATGATGGTCCCAAGGCTGTCCCTTGCCCACGAAGAGTTGCACGAAGCGAACACCGCTCTCAACCAGGCGCCGCGCCATCAAACAGCGGGTGCCGTAGCTCGCAGTCACCGGGTTGTCCAGCCCGTAGTGCTTTTTGGTGGCCTCCGTCTCCTTGGAAAGGTCCAGCACTTCGGTAGCCGCCAGTTGCATCCGCGCAGCCAGTTCGTAGTTTTGAATGCGGGCTTCCAGCTCCGATTCGCCCGGATGGTCGCGTTGATGTTCGACATTCAACTTCGCCAAAAGTTCGAGACCTGCTCGCTGGACGCCGGGCGGCAGCGGTTCGGCAGGCCGCAAATGGTGAACCGGTGTGCCCGAAGAACTGAATTCCACGCCCTGGTAGAGGGCTGGCAGCCAGCCGCTCGACCATAAGATCTTGCCGCTGACGCTGTACCCTTCCGGGTCACGAATCACAACGTAGGCCGGAAGGTTCTGGTTCTCGCTTCCCAACGCGTACGTAATCCAGGAACCAATCACCGGGCGGCCAGGAAAAATCTTGCAGGTCAGCAACATGTTCAGGCCTTCGGGATGATTGTTGTGTTCGGTGTGCATGGAGCGAATCAGGCAGAGTTCGTCGGCAACCGTGCCTAACTGTGGCAGCACTTCGGAAATCTCCATGCCACATTCGCCGTGACGGCGAAACTCAAAGGGAGTGGGAAGCAGCACGTTATGGTTGTTCGGCTGATGGATCTCGACACCGTCAGGATGAGGCTGGCCGCCGCGCTTGGTGAGCTCCGGCTTGGGATCGAACAGATCCATCTGGCTGGGGCCGCCATTCTGCACCAGTTGGATAATGGCTTTGGCCGAACCCGGGAAATGACCGGGCCGCGGACGCAAGTCGCTAAAGACCTTCCCCGCCTGCTGACTGGCGCCAGACGCCCCGAGAGGCTGCTCTGAGTTCAGCAGAGAAGCAAGCGCCAAGCTCCCAAATCCCAGACCCGAGTTCTTGAGCAATTCTCGTCGGGAAAAAATTCTAGGACTGATGCATCCATAGTCTTGTCTCGGATTCGTCATCTGCGTTTCCTCCCAAAAGCGTCCAGGTACCTGATTGACGGTGATCTGGAAAAAGCAACTCAAGCTGGGACCAACAAACCGGCTCTGGAGCGGGATGATGATACTAGACATCGACCGCGATCTCTTGCCCGCGCGATAGCATGTTGTCGGGGCCGTAGGTTTCGCGCTGCGGCAGTTGGGGCGTCTGATGCGTGCCGGGAACAACGCGCATGCAGCCATTGCTTGGCGTGCTT
>VFZK01000298.1 GCA_016871215.1 Acidimicrobiia bacterium
GTCGAGCTGTTCTTCAAGTGGATCAAGCAACATCTTCGAATCAAAGCGTTCTATGGAACCAGCGAGAACGCCGTCAAGTCTCAAGTCTGGATCGCCGTTTCCATTTACGTCCTAGTCGCGATCGTGAAAAAACAGCTCAATCTCAACTTCAGTCTCTACACAATTTTGCAAATTCTGAGTCTGACTTTGTTCGAAAGAAGGCTGATTTTACAGGTACTTTCAGAGATTGAGCCCGCACCTGCTCAGCGGCCTATGAGCAAACAACTGAACCTATTCAACTTATAGTTGGACACTAGTGACACATTCTGAGCAGTTGAATTCCGCCAGGAAGTGGTGGATCTGTGGCTTTCTGTTTCTGGCAACTGTCTTGAACTACCTGGATCGCCAGGTGCTGGCTCTTACAGCTGAAAAGGTGATGGCGGAGTTCCGGTTGACCAAGGAGTCGTTCGGAGAGGTTCTTTCGGCTTTTCGCTACGCGTACGGGATCTTTCAGATTGTGGGCGGATGGTCCGTGGATGGCTGTGGGCCCCGGCTCGTCTATCCTGCCGCTGTGACCCTGTGGTCGCTGGCTGGAATCCTGACCGCCTTTGCCCAATCGGTGAGGGTGCTGTCGGGTTTCCGGTTCGCGTTAGGTGTTGGAGAAGCGTTCAATTGGCCGTGCGCCCTCAAAGTAACGTATCGTCTGATACCCGCGAAGGATAGAGCCTTGGCCAACGGCATTTTCAATAGTGGCGCCGCCGCCGGTGCACTGTTGGCTCCGCTGATCGTCACCTTTATGACCCTGTACTTTGGCTGGCGCACGGCCTTTGTCGCCACGGGAACACTCGGGGCATTCTGGGTTGCCGGTTGGCTCTGGTGCACCCGACCGCTCGCGGATGAACTTGGAGGCGCCAAACTGTCTGCCGGAGAATTACTGGTTGTTGTTACGCGCATCCTTGGAAACCGGGGTTTCTGGATGTTGGCCGTAACAGCCGTAATTGTGAACAGCGTGAGTTACTTTCTCGCTGACTGGATTCCCCTCTACTTGAAGACGGAGTGCGGTTTTGGCTTCGCTGCTGGAAATCTTCTTTCCATGTTTATCTATGGAAATCTCGAGGTCGGGAACATCCTCGTGGGCCTGTTCGTGCGAAGACTTGTGGCATTGGGCCTGTCTGTCCCCAGAGCACGGAAATCCGCGTTGTTGGTCAGTTGTACTTTGATGTCGTCCGGTATCCTTACGGGATTCACCCCGTACGTCTCAGTGGCCGTCGTCTCTTTGATGTTCGTCGCTCTGGGCGTGGCCAGCTTTCTGGTCATCTATCATACGTTGTTGCAAGACTTGGAGCCGGGATATGTTGGAACAGTCTCGGGTCTGCTGGGTGGTCTGGGAAACCTCGTCTACGGTTATCTGAGTCCGTCCATTGGACGGCTAGCTGACTTAGGCCAAAGCTCATTCACCTTTGCTCTGGTGGGAGTGTTGCCCTGGTTGGCATTCCTGGCGATGCGCTGGGGAACCCAAGAACGCAAGTCATGATGGATGCCTACCTTGGAAAGCGAAGTCTCGGCTTTTTGACCGCTCGTCTGGCAGGAGTGGTCTTACTTCTCCCCTCAACTTCTGTTCTGGTCGCTCAAGCGAGGTTACCCGATACCAAGCCACTGCTTGAAAACGGCGATCTAGCCGTTCTGATGGTCGACGGCATTCATCGCTTTCTCGACCACGAGACGGAAGTCGTACGCACACAACGCCAGCGGTTCTGGGACGTTCAGAAAGGACGACGAGCCGATCTTGTTGCCGCCAGCCGGGAACGGTTTCGAAAGCTCATTGGCGCGGTCGATCATCGGCTTCCCGTGAAAGCTCTGGAGTTGGTGGCGACGACGGCAAGCTCAGCCCAGATTACGGCGCGGCCGGGCTACAAAGTTTTTCGCGCTCGCTGGCCGGTATTTGAAGGCGTTCATGGAGAAGGGTTGCTACTAGAGCCGAGCCGTCGGGCAACGGTTCGAATCGTCGCTATCCCAGACGCCGATCAATCCCCCGAAATGGTGGCTGGGCTGGCACCCGGTCTCGATCGGGCAGCTCAGTTTGCCCGGCGACTGGCAGAAGCAGGATGTGAAGTTGTGGTCCTAGCTCTGATTGATCGGCGCGACACCTGGTCTGGAATTCCTGGCGTTCGAATGACGAACCAGCCTCATCGCGAATTTATCTACCGCATGGCTTTCGATGCCGGCCGGCACATCATCGGTTACGAGGTGCAGAAGATCCTTGCCGTCGTCGATTGGTTCAAATACCGAGAAAGCCAGACCGAACAGGGCATCGTCGGCACGTTTGGTTACGGCGAAGGTGGTTTGCTAGCGCTCTATGCCGCGGCTCTGGATGGCCGAATCGACCGCACGGTCGTGAGCGGATATTTCCGGTCTCGCGACGGGCTTTGGAAGGAGCCAATTTATCGAGATGTGTGGAGGCTGTTGAAGGAGCATGGTGATGCTGAACTCGTTTTCCTCATCGAACCGAACAGGCTCATCGTCGAAGCCAGTGCTGGTCCGCGAGTGAGTGGTCCTCCGCCCGAGACGCAAACTCGCAAAGGCGCGACCCCTAACGGGCGCCTGCAGACGCCCGAGTTGTCGGCAGTGAAGCGAGAAGTAGAACTGGCCCGATCTGATCGGGTAACCCTGGTGGTGAGCGGCGACGGCAGTGGTCCACCTGGCTCGCAAGCTGCACTCGAGGCGCTCGTGGGCGATACGGCGCATCGCCTCCCGTTCCCGCTCGTCTCTTCGCCGTTGCCGGCGACCCCTGAGGTAGACCAGACCTTCGTCGCAACCCGCTCGAAGCGCCAGTTCGATGAGCTCGTGAACTTCACGCAGAAGCTTCTGCGACAGTCGACAAAACGACGGGAGGAGTTCTGGTCCAAGGTGGACACTTCTACGCCGGAGCGCTGGCGGGAGACGAGCAACCGTTACCGAGACACGATTTGGTCCGAGGTGATCGGACGATTGCCGGCTCCGAATCAGCTGGCGAATGCAAGATCACGCCTTATCTTTGATGCTCCGAAATTTTTCGGCTACGAAGTCGTCTTGGACGTCTGGCCTGATGTGTTCACGTCTGGAATCCTGCTGCTTCCCAAGGATCTGAAAGCTGGGGAACGCCGCCCGGTGGTGGTTTGCCAGCATGGTTTGGAAGGACGGCCGCGGGACGTCGCCGACCCGAGTCTCGACGATCCACTTTACCAGCGCTACGCTGTCCGTCTGGCCGAGGAGGGGTTTGTGACGTTCGCGCCCCAAAACCCATACATCGGGAAAGATCGCTTTCGCCTCATCCAGCGCAAGGCTCATCCGTTAAAACTGTCGCTCTTTTCTTTCATTCTCGGGCAGCATCAACGCCTTCTGGAGTGGCTTGCCGCTTTGCCGTTTGTCGATCCGGCCCGCATCGGCTTCTATGGCCTGTCGTACGGCGGGAAGACTGCGATGCGACTCCCGCCGCTGCTCGACCAATACGCGCTTTCGATCTGCTCAGGAGACTTTGCCGACTGGGTATGGAACATCACCAACGCGGATACGGGTTATAGTTATCTACCAACTGAAGAGTACGAAGTGGTCGAATTCAATCTGGCTAACATAGCGAACTACGCGGAGCTAGGCATGCTGATGGCGCCACGTCCGTTCATGGTGGAACGCGGCCACCACGACGGTGGCGCTCCGGACGAATGGGTGGCTCATGAATTCGCCAAGGTACGAAACTTCTACGTCACTCGAATGAAACTTCCCGGCCACGCAACGATCGAGTTCTTCAATGGCGGTCACACCATCAATGGCAAGGAAGCCTTCGAATTCCTGCGGCGCCATCTGCACTGGCCCAGAGCGCTGGCAACGCAACCCGGGAGCCAGTGAACCAGAAGGTGCGGTGCTAAGCGATTCGGCCACCGCCGGTCGCGCAGCCTGCGCCCCCGGGGACGGCCACTTGAAGCCTTCGAGCGACAGGAGATTTCAGACATGAAAGCAAGCGCGTCAACAGCACCAAGCCACACGCTCTGCAACAACCTTGGAAGAGGACTACGGCACCTGGTCCCGACCGTGCTTCTCTTTCTCACTTTCCTCCCGGTTCCCACGGCGCGGGCGGATGAGCTTAGGGCTGGAGTGGCCAAGGTCGATGTCACCAATACCGAGGCTGGGCCCGTGAGCGATCGCTTATATGTCAAGGCATTGGTCGTGAGCGATGGCGGCACAACTGCGGTCATCGCGACCGTCGACGCAGTGGCCATCGCCGAGATCGGAACGATCCGCAACGAGTACCTGGCCAATGTTCGGGCGCGGTTGCAGCGGGAGCTTACCATCAAGCCTGCAAACGTCATCATTAATGCCAGCCATTGCCACGGGGTCGTTCGCCAGGACATCGAAGAGCTGACTGTCCTGGCAGTAAAGCAAGCTTCTCAGAAGATGGTTCCTGTGAACGTTGGTGTGGGCTCGGGGTATGAAGACCGGATCATGACAAACCGGAGGCTCAAGCTGAAGAATGGCAAGGAAGTCGATATCCGCCGGGCTTACGCACTCGCGCCGGACGAAGAAGTAGCCAAAGTGGGGCCCATTGATCCTGAAATAGGTATCCTGCGGCTGAACCGAAAAGACGGCCGCACTCTGGCGGTCATCTATAACTTCGCCTGTCATCCCATCCAAGGAGTTCCGAGCAACGGGAATACCGCGGACCTCACCGGGTTTGCATCCAAAGTGATTGAAGAAAACCTGAGCGATGACACCATCGCGCTGTTTCTGCAGGGCGCCGGCGGAGACATCAATCCCGTTTTTTATAAGCAGGTCGACCATCCGCGCAGCGCCGAGCCGTTGGGAAACATGCTAGGCCTCAGCACCCTTAAAGCGCTGAGAACCATTCATGCCAGAGAAGATGGCCGGCTCATGCTGATCAATCGGACCACCGGATTGCCCAGAGCCAACACGGCGCAACGCATTCTCGCTTTGGAAGCTGAACAACAGAATCTGCTGCACTCATTGAAAGGAACAATGCTCAACCTGAAGTCTTTTCTCCCGTTGGCCGTCAAATACAGCTTGTCGAGCGAGTTTCCCTCGTACTATTCACACCAGTATCTCCACGAAAGACAGATGAAGCGGGCCGACCTGGATCAGCTCGATGCCGAAAACCGCAAGAATCTGAAGCAATACATCGACAACATTCACACGATGGAGGAGCTGACCCGAATTCAAACGAACCTCACATTGCTGCGGAAACATCAAGCAACCAACGTCGCCGCGGGCAACAAAGCGCTCGACGTCGAGGTGGTGGGGTTGCGCATCGGCGATTTCGTGCTCGTCACTTTTCCGGGAGAATTGACGGTGCAGATTGGCCTCAACATCAAGAAGGCCTCTCCCCATAAACGGACGTATGTTGCCGGCTACACCAATGGGTACATTTATTACACGCCAACTGCGGAACAGCTCAAGAACGTGGGCGGTGCCCAGGAAGACAGCGACTGCCTGGTAGCCCCGGAATGGCAAGCTTTGTTTGAGCGCACTGTAGCGGAAATCTTGAGCCAGCTCTGAGCCCGCAGCCCACGCGCGAACAATGGCTCGTTGTGCGCCACTCCACCGTGTTCTCTCGGTGAGCGAAGTCGACCACCGGCTTCAGTGGATGTGCAGAGCCAAGAACTGGTCTACGGAGGCGAAGCGCGCCGGATAACCAGGTTCTCCCTTGATCCCAAAAGCTGTGATCCATAGGTCGTCACCGTCGTTGTTATCAATGAGGCGACCGCGGGGCGTAGCTTTCGCAGCGGAGGGGATCTTTGCTTTAGTCTTCCACACTGCCGATCTCAAGTACGGGAAGGAGGTTGATATGAAGCGAATCGTTTGGTTGGCCTGTTTGCTTAGTTTCTGGATGAGCGGAGCTACTGCCGATGCTCAGAAATCCACAGCCAAGACGGTGAAGGGCTGGGTGCTCGATTCGGCTTGTGCTTTCACGAAGGAGCTGAGCAAACCCATCAGCCGCGACTGTGCCATCGCTTGTGCGAAACAGGGATCCCCGTTGGTTATCTTGGACAACGGTAGAACAATCTATTGGCCGATCTCCGGTTCAATGCCGGCCGAAGGCCAAAACGACCGATTGATGCCCTTCGCGGGAAAACGCGTGAACGTGACCGGCCAGGTTTTTGCTCGCGGAGGGTCTCATGCGCTGGTCATCAAGAAGATCGAAGAAGCTGCCGCTGGCAAGTAGAGCGGCCAGGACCTCCGAGTTGCACCAGGATCACTGGCTGCCTCTGAAGTCAAAACTTCAATCAAACTTATTTTGTCATTGCCGCGAAAGCGGGAATCAGGAGATTGGAATGTGGGAGCCGGTCTCCGGACGGCGACCAGAGTCCTTGTCCAGCAACGGTCGCGGCCACGGAGGTCCGTTCCCACCTTCGCAATGTGCCACTTCGTTGGTTTGATGTAATCATCGGCGCCGAAGCATGGAGTTTGGCCCGTTCCAAGAGGGTCATCGTGGCCGGCACCCGTGGCGCAGACTCGCGTCTGCTGCGATCTGCGGTAGTAACACTTGCGAGCCGCAATGCCTAATGTTGAGCATCTCGGCCAGCCTAAGACCGCTTCGGGCAACCAGAATACGCCCGACAAGCTTGCGTTAGACAGGTTCCCGCTTTGACGGCGACTCAACAGGTAGGGCATGATTGATGTCGGTTCCCTTGACGCCATGCCCAGAATTCTTGTCAACGAATGCAAACAGGAAGTTTCCTCGTTCAATCCCGTGCTGGGACGCTATGACGATTTCAGCGTCTGTTGGGGCGATGACCTGGTGGCGCGA
>VFZK01000299.1 GCA_016871215.1 Acidimicrobiia bacterium
TTCTCCCAGTCCTGAGCGTCACGCTTTTCGAGAAAACCCCGATTCTACGGGCTTTCTCAGCCACCGACCCCAAACAAGAAAAAGGCAGTTCCTGTAACCAGTTGCATCTATTCAACTAACGTTGGGAGAGTAGTGCTTACAGGTGTGGAATGAAAAGCCGAAACCCTTTGTTTGGACAGCCACGGTCGAATCCATCGTGGCAAAACTCTCGCGGTGTCGTCAGACTCTTGAGCAAATTCAGCCCGGTTGTACTCAACCCAGAACCAGAAAACGTCAAAACCAACTGTCCATCTAATTCTTGGACACTACACTAGCCTGCCAGGAATCATTCCTCTTTCAGCAACGCGATCATCTCTCTCACGGCCGCGTCCAGTCCCACAAGAACTGCCCGCGAAATGATGTTGTGTCCGATATTCAGTTCTTCGATCTCTGGAATCTGGCTCACAGCCCGGACATTGCGATAGGTGAGGCCATGGCCGGCGTGGACCCGGATTCCCGCCAGACCCGCTTCGATGGCGGCTGTTTTGAGGCGTTCGAGCGCTTTGGCGGTAGCAACTTCCGTCTTCAGAGTCAGATATAGGGATGCATCGGCGTATTCGGCGGTATTGATTTCGACAATGGATACCCCGATGCGCTGGGCCGCTTCAATCTGAGACCTCTCCGGATCGACAAACAGGCTCACAGCAACTCCGGCAGCCTCCAGCTCTTGCGCCGCGGCACAAATCGCATCGAAATTGCGTACGCAGTCCAATCCACCCTGGGTGGTGATCTCTCCTGGGAGCTCGGGCACTAGTGTAGCGGTGTCTGGCTTGACTTCTCGAGCGAAGCGAATCATCTCCTCCGTCGCTGCCATCTCCAGGTTGAGCCGTGTCTTGACCGTTTCCCGTAGCAGTTCGACATCACGGTCCTGGATATGGCGGCGGTCGCTCCGCAAATGCACCGTGATGCCTTGGCACCCAGCCAATTCTGCGATGACCGCCGCGGCCACCGGATCGGGTTCGTTCGTTTTCCGCGCTTCCCGAAGCGTGGCGACGTGATCGATGTTCACTCCAAGCTTGGTCATGGCGTTCTGCAGTTGTCCAGGCGACCGGCTTGCAAATCCGCCGGCGTTGTTACTGATACCTTCCGCACAGGTCGTTCCAACGGATCTGCAATAAATCAAGAAACATCCGGCAGGAGTCTTTCACGAATCGAACGGTCGTGCCCTCGACGTGATCCCAGCGGACGGGAATCTCGCGAAGGCGCAAGCCCCGTTTCTTAGCGATGTACAGAATCTCCGGATCGAAGCCGAATCCGAAGATGGTTTGGCACTCGAACACGGGCACGGCAGTGCTCCGGCGAAAAGCTTTGAATCCGCACTGGGTATCCTTGAACGGCAATCCGGTCAAGCCCTGCACGAACAGATTAAAAATGCGGCCTGAGGTTTCCCGAAAAGAAGATTGATGCACGCCAATCAACGAGCGATCCACTGCTCGCGAGCCGAAAGTTACATCGCACTCCCCATGCCGAATGGGCTCGATCAGCTTCGGCGCCTCCGCAATGGGAGCCGAGAGATCGGCGTCTGTAAAGAGGATGATGTCGCCCTTCGCTGCCAGCGCGCCGTTGCGGACGCTATAGCCTTTTCCCAGGTTGCCGCCATTGTGAATGAGTTGGAGCGCGCCCCACCGGCTGCAGTGTGCCTCGACAACCTGCGCGGTCTCGTCGGAAGATCCGTCGTTGACGACGATCACTTCCGCGTTCCAGCCGTTGCTTTCGAGATACTCCTGCAGAATCCCCAGCGTTCGGCCAATTCGTTTCGCTTCGTTATAAGCTGGAACCACGATCGACAGTAGCGGTGCTGGATTCATGGCACGCGGCCCACTATATTACACGTTTTGACAGGGCTCCAAATCGTTTCTTATAATCTTGCGCCCTTGTGAAGCCGGACCGCATGAGCGCTACGCGGCAGCGGTTTCGATGCGCGTTGAGGCTTTTACCTTCTTGGCTTGCAGCTGCTCTCCAGGAGCCGTGAATTGTCGCGGCGCCTTCTGAGCGCCGACCCGAACGCTGCAAGAAGGTCGACTGGGGAATCGCGGACTGCCGCTACCACGATGTCTTCCTCTTCACGCTCCCATCTGCGAACCGGCTGGAAAGAGGTTTGAGATTGAACACACGTCCGAATCGGGAACCTGATGGCAATCTCTTCGTCAAAGGCGCGCGCGTTCACAATCTGAAGAACATCTCCTGCGAGATTCCCCACAACAGTCTGACGGTCGTCACCGGCGTCAGCGGATCCGGCAAGTCGAGCCTTGCGTTCGACACGATCTATGCTGAGGGCCAGCGGCGCTACATCGAATCGCTGTCGGCCTATGCCCGCCAGTTTCTGGAGCGGATCGAAAAGCCCGACGTCGACGAAATTACGGGCATCTCTCCTGCGGTTGCCATCAAGCAAAAGAATGCGGTTCGCAATCCACGCTCCACCGTAGGTACGGTCACCGAGATCTACGACTATCTGCGTCTGCTGTATGCGCGCGTGGGTCGGACCATCTGCTGGCAATGCCACCGTGAGGTCAACAAGGACCATCCGGAGGATGTCGTCCGGTTGTTGCTTTCTCTTCCCCACAGCACACGTCTGTATCTCCTTTTTCCGTTTGCTAGCTACCGAAAGCACCTTGAGCTGCGCAACGCTACGACCCACAGCCGGCGGCGGCCGAAGTCGCAAAAGGCAGAGCAAGAAATCGTGCGGCAAGTATTGCTCGATTTGCGAAAGCATGGATTCAACCGCCTCTATCAGAACCAACGCACCATCGAGCTTTCCGATCCCGAAGCCCTCCTCTCCCTGGACTTTTCTCAGGAGCTGTTCGTGTTGGTCGACCGGCTGGCAACCCAGGCTGACGCCCGGCAGCGTCTTACCGAGTCGGTCGAAGCGTGCTACCGCGAAGGCGGCGGTCGTGCGGTCGCTGAAATCGCCGGCCTTCCTGAAGATTGGGACGCCAGGCAACCGGTGGGAGGCCCAGCCGCGGTGCCTCTTTACAAGAAGGTTCGAGAGCAGATTCAAAAAGGGGATCGCTTTATCTTCAGCGAGGGATTCGAATGCCGGCAGTGCCGGTTGACTTACGAGGAACCGGAACCCCGTCTTTTTTCGTTCAATAACCCTTTTGGCGCGTGCCCGAAGTGCCAAGGCTTTGGCAACACCATCGATTTTGACCTGGACCGGGTCATACCGGACAAAGACCGAAGTCTTCAGCAGGGCGCGATCGAGCCCTGGACCAAGCCCAGATACCGTGCGCTGGTGGCAGAGTTCAAGCGGTTTGCCAAGCAGCAGGGCATCCCTTTCGACGTGCCCTATCGGCAGCTATCACCTGAGCAGAAAGCGCTGATCTTGAACGGGGACGAGACATTCATCGGCATCCGCCGTTTCTTCGATCATCTCGAGACCAAGAAGTACAAATTGTACATTCGAGTCTTCTTGAGCCGCTATCGAGGCTATACCCGGTGTACAGAGTGTCTTGGGTTTCGGTTGCGCCGCGAAGCCCGGTCCGTGAAGGTGGGTGGCCTGTCAATCGTCGAAGCCACCGCGATGACTGTGGAAGAGGCCGCAAGGTTCTTTGGCGAACTGCGGCTCTCCCCTTTCGAGCTTTCGATTGGAGAACGGCTTCTCGCAGAAATCCGCACGCGGCTGTTGTTTTTGCAGAACGTGGGTCTGGAATACCTGAGTCTCGATCGGCTCGCGTCCACGTTGTCTGGAGGAGAGGCCCAGCGCATCCAGCTGGCAACGTCGCTGGGATCGTCGTTGGTAGGCGCGCTGTACGTTCTCGACGAGCCTTCCATAGGCTTGCATGCGCGCGACAATCAGCGGTTGATCGAGATTCTGAAGAGCCTGCGGGACATGGGGAATACGGTTTTGGTGGTTGAGCACGAATCAGCCATGATGAAAGCCGCCGACCGAATCGTCGATCTCGGACCGGGAGCCGGAGAACAAGGCGGCCAGCTGATGTTTTCCGGGTCGTTTGATGAGCTGCTGCAGACGAGCAGCTCGCTCACCGGAAAGTATCTCAAAGACGAGTTGAGGATTCCCGTCCCGACGGCGCGCATTGCTCCGAATGGCCGCTGGCTAAAGATTTACGGTGCTCGCGAGCATAATCTCAAGAATGTCGACGTCGCTATCCCCATGGGAACGATGACCTGCATCACTGGAATCTCCGGCTCCGGCAAATCGACGCTCGTGCACGACGTACTCTATGCCGCACTGCAGGCTGAGCAAGGGGAATCGCCCGAACGCGCCAACTACGATCGGCTGGAAGGAGGCCACTGGGTCTCCGAAGTGGTCATGGTTGATCAGTCGCCCATCGGGAGGACACCCCGCTCGAATCCAGTAACCTACACGAAGGCATTCGATGCAATCCGCGATCTGTTCGCATCGACACGCGAGGCAGCCAGCCACTCATATGGAGCAGGGCACTTTTCTTTTAACATTCCAGGAGGACGGTGCGAGACGTGCGAAGGAGATGGCACCGTGACCGTCGAGATGCAGTTTCTGGCGGACGTCGAATTGATCTGCGAAGAATGCAAGGGCACGCGGTTCAAGCCAGGAATTCTGGAGGTGAGGTACAAGGGGAAGAACATCTATGAAGTGCTCCAGATGACGGTCCGCGAGGCCCTGGCCTTCTTCGCTGCCGCGCCGCGAATTGCCAACAAACTTAAGCCGTTGCAAGAAGTGGGGCTGGGCTATCTGCGGCTGGGGCAGTCGGCAACTACACTTTCGGGGGGCGAAGCACAGCGGATCAAGCTGGCGTCATATCTCTCGCGCCAGTCGAAACAAGACGTGCTGTACATCTTCGACGAACCTACCACCGGTCTTCATTTCGACGATATCCACAAACTGCTGGTCGCCTTCCGGAAGCTGCGCCAGACGGGAGCGACACTGTTGGTCATTGAACACAATTTGGACGTTATCAAAACCGCAGACTGGATCATCGATCTTGGTCCGGAGGGCGGGCAGAAGGGTGGATCGGTGGTGGCGTTCGGAACGCCCGAAGAGGTTGCGCAAGTGCCTGAAAGCTACACGGGCAGATTCCTACAAGGTGCGCTCTCATAGCTTCCTTCGACAGGTCGAGGGCTCGCCGAAAAAAGTGGATGCCGTATCGGCGCCGAACTTCCGAACGCGGGGCGGCGCAACAAGCCTGGCCGAGGAGCACGACCGTCGGCGATCGGCCGCCAGATGAAGATACGCACTGCCATCCTATGGTTGCTCTTTTTCCTGGTACCCTCGGCCCAGGCTCTCGGCCAAACCAACTCGAAAGCAGCTCAGAGCAAACCCAAAGTCTCCCCCAACCCCGCAACGGCCGCACCCCGTCCAGACGCTGCGCCTTCGCACTTCGAGAAAGCGGAGAGATTAGTCAAGGAAGGCAAGTTCGCAGAGGCAATTGCCGAGTACAAGCGCTCATTGGAAGACTACCCAGAGAATGAGGCTGCCTATTTCGGCATGGCGCTGGCGCAGGCCCAAACTGGCCTCACAAAGGAGGCTGCAGCGTCCTACGAAGCTGCTCTGAAGATCAACCCGCAGCTTTGGGAGGCCGAGACCAATTGGGGAATGCTCTTGATGGGTCTGCAACGTTTCGAGCAGGCGGTGGGTCGCTTCCAAAGAGCCCTGGAACTCAATCCGAAAAGTTTTCAGTCGGCCTTCCTAGTAGCCAAGGCGCAACAGTCGCTGGGCCGCTCGCCAGAGGCGGTAGAGGCAGGCCACAAAGCCCTGGCGCTTGCGGAGGACGACGGGGCCAAGTTCGAAGTCCACGCGTTGCTGGCTGAAATCTATCTGAGATCTGGATCGGGGGCAGACGCCGAAAAGCACCTTGTAGCTGCGAAGCAGCATGGCGCCGATCCTACCATCGACCTTGAACTGGCCCGGCTCTACTTCCAACGGGGCGAACCCAACAGATCCGTCGAGTTGCTCCAGCCGCTGGCGGCCGAGCATCCGCAAGATGCGTCGATCCAGGAACTGTTGGGCCGGGCCTGGTTGAAGACCGGATCTTACGAAGCGGCGGCCGGTGCCCTCGAGCAAGCTCTGAAGCAGCAGACAGACCTGAAGATACGCCAGAGCGTTGTCCTCGAGTTGGTACAGGCGTTTCAAAAACTGAACCAACCGGAGAAAGCCATCGCAACGTTGGAGCCTTTGGCCAGCCAGTCGACTGACGCGAATGTCCATCTTCAACTGGGCGTGCTGTACCTGCATCGACGAGCGTTTGACGCCGCAACTCGGTCGCTGCTCCGTGCGCTGGAACTGAAGCCCGATTGCGTCGAATGCTACAGCAACCTGGGGTCGGTATTCATGCTTCAGGAACAATACCCTAAGGCGATCGCGGCCTTCTCACGGTTCAAGGCAGCACGACCCGATGTGGCCGGCACTTATTTCTACCTCGCCATCGCGTACGACAAGCTCGACGACGTCGAGAATGCCTTTCTGCACTACCAAAGGTTTTTGGCGCTGGATCAGGGCAAGAGCGACAAGCAGAGCTTTCAAGCAAGGGAACGGATGAAGGTGTTGGAAAAGAGGCGGAAAAAGCGTTAACCTCACTGAGCGGTCGGGTCAGGGAAGGATCATGGCGCCAGCCAGCCCCAGGCCGGTCCGCGGCCGCCCGCCATTGAAATCGAGAGCTATACAGACGCGTATAAGTAAAGGGACATTCTAGATCAACAAAAAGGGCGGAGGTAAGACTGGATCAACACGGGGTGGGATTGGATGTCTCCGAACACGCGCGTCAACGTGG
>VFZK01000300.1 GCA_016871215.1 Acidimicrobiia bacterium
CCGCGCTGCCCAACACCTCTTGCACCATCTCATCGTCCCGCACGTATCTCACATGGTGCATTCGCGCAAAACCTAAGTAAAACATCAACACGGTCCCCATCACGAATTGGGCATTACTCAGACTCGCCGGCTGCCGCTTGACCGTTAGCTTCTCGTACAGCAGCTGCACAAACTCCAGCTTCTCCAACAACGCCGCCAGCGGTAACAGGCCGCCGTACGGGGTCAGCACCCCGCCTCCAAAGTCGTACCGGGTGGCCGCCCCGATTTTATTGGCTTTCCCCCGCGTTCTTTCTTTTCCGCTCGCAACGGCCTTTTCAGACCTCGGCGCTTTTGCTATCTTCTCCATTCGGGAGTGCTCCTTTCCTTGATCGCTCTATCAAGTCTGGATAGGTCGTCTTTGCAAACCGCCTATCCTAGGGCACTCCCGCTTTCCTTTCAATCCCTCCGTTCCGGTTCAGTCGCTATAAGCCCGCTCGGCGCATAATCTGGGTTTAATGCATCGAATCTCACTTGTCCAGCGGTTTCCGATCTATCATCGGATTTTTAAACACCCTCTGAGTGAGAGGCTCCACTTCGGCAACCGAGTCCTTAGGCGGCGCTGGAGTCGAAACCTCGGGCTGGGGAGGCAAGGACATCGGCTGCGCAGTAGATTCAGCCGCCGGCTCACTGGGGATTTGGGCTGGCGGCGGGGACTGGGCCGGCAGCCCCACCTGCGTTGCAGGCGTGACCTCGGATTTTCTACCCTTCCGCAACAGGTCGCGACCGAGGTAGAGCATCAAACCCACGACGGCGAGAACTGCTGCGATCCTGAACGGGATCGAGCGCATCAGGCGCCCAAGCCAAGAAGGCCCTTGTTCCGGCGGCAACAACGACGGCCCACGTGGCTTGGATTCCTCAGGCCGGGGCGCTGGCACCAGGGCTCGGGTGGGGTGGGCTTTCGAAATGGCTTCGGCTGATTGCCCAGCCTGGTTCACGGTGCTTGCAGAGATCTGGGGCTCAGCTTCTTCGGGCGCTTTCGATACAGGCAAAGGAGCGGGGCGGGAATCCTCGGGCGCGATCGATTTGGGCCCTGTTGCCTTGTTCGGTTGTGCAACGCGCCCAGCAATCGGACTCGCGGCCGGCTTTTCAGTTGCAGCGGCTGCACGGCTGAGCTGTGGTGCGGCCAAGCTTGATTCTGGCTGCTTGCCTTCCCGTTGAACAGCGCCCGGCGCAGTTGTCGGTGCCGCCAAGCTGGAGAGGTAGTTTTGGAAGTGAGCCACCACAGACTTCCTGAGCGCTTCTTTTTGAAAAGGGCGAACGAAGTAGTGAAGGGCGCCATACTTGGCAAGGACGTCACGGCGGGCTTTTTCATCGCGGTAGAACTCGGTATAAAAGATGACCGGTGCTGCGAACCCCGCTGCGCCACTACGGATCCGCGATGCCAGCTCGAAGCCACTGATCCGATTCGTCAGGATCTCCGTTATGACAAGGTCAGGTTGAAACTCCACGCCTCTCTCGAGGCCAGCAAGGCCATCTGCGCACTGTTCAACCGTCAAACCGAAACCCTCAAACGTCATCTTCAGTTCGGTAAGATCGTCGTTCGATTCGCCAACCAACAAGAGCCGGCCAGCCATATCCTACCCTCACTCAATTCGGCAACATTCGCGGCCCACGCGACCCCACGCGACAGATTCACTCGACGAGTCTCAGCCACCGTCTGTCGCCTATCACGATTCGTCCCTAAACGTGCGTGGATGATATCACAATTGCTCCCGGTCAGGCGGATCGCAGGTGAACGGCCAGAGAACGGCCAGCACCTCAGGAACCGAGGTGAGTTCGGGAGCCATCTTGGCGCACGGGCGACAGCAGAAGCGCAATCCACGTTACACGAAGCTGATGTTCCGCCGGACGTGCGACAAGCCGGATGCCTTCTGACAAACACACCCACTGGAACCATGGATGCCCCTGAGATCGCAGCTTCTGCTCCAGTGCAGCCTATCAACGAGTGATTTCATTCGTTTCGAATGACGCGGAGTTCCCCGGCAACGCCAAACTCATAGCGCACTCCCCGCCACTCGACGGATGAGGCAAACATCGAGCGCGCCAAATTGTACGCCATCAACGTGGAGCCAAGCGGAAACAACCACACGTAGGCCCAACGGAAGTTCTGGATCCACTCTCGCCGCTCTGGACGCAAATGCTGGATCGTGCTGACTCGATACCAGCCTCGCACTGCGCCAAAAAAGTAGAGCAGTCCAGACACCAGCGCGTATTTGGGGGCTCCTCCACTCCAGATGGCAAAAGTCACTTTGTGCCACATGGGTGCAAGGGAGAGTACGGCAACCCCGGCCAAGGCCCACCACCAGACAAGACAAAACGTCCACTGCGAGACCAATGCCAGCCACCAAAGCTTGCGAGAGTACACCTTAGTCAGAATGACCTGACGGGTTGTCCACTCCAACAGTTCGCTCCAGCAGCAGCGGCCATAGGAGCCCAAAAGACAGCGTGGCTCGTAATGAACTCGCAGTTGGGCGGCTTTCATGGCTTGGGTCATGGAATAGTCGTCGCTGATCGATTGCGACCAGTAATCCAGCACCCGGGTCTCGTCAAAAGTCCTCTTGCGGACTGCCATCGAGCCGCCCCAGGCAAAGTTGTGGTCGTGGCTGCCGAGCAGCGTGGCAATCGAGCCATTCCATATCGACCGGATCACGCTCGGCAAGTTGCCGTGTGTTGGGTAGTACCAACGGTAGCCTGTCGAGACGCCGATGTGGCGATCTCTGAGAGGAGCCACCAGTTCCTGGAGCCAACTGAGATGCGGGCGCGAATCCGAGTCAGTGAAAACGAGGACCTCGGAGGCGGCGTCGGCTTGGGCCACCGCCCAAATGAGGTTGTGCACTTTCTCACCTCGCTCGGAAGAAACGCCGGCCGCCAAGAAACGAATTCTGTGCCCGGGAAACTTGGCAGCCAGGCACTTGAGCGGCCCTACTGCCGGATCGTTCTCCGTCGCGGTGACGATGAGGACTTCAAAAAAAGGATACACTTGGCGGAAGACCGCCTCGACGTTTTCCTCAATCTCGAAATCCAGGCCCTTGCAAGGAACGATTACAGAAACGGCTGGCATCCAGGGCTCAGGCCGGATTGCAAGGTGTTTGCGGACATAATCCAAGTAGCGCACGCCCTCCAACATGCCGACAAATCCTTTGACCAGCATTAAGATTGCCAGAAGCATCAGGAGGGATTCCAGAGTCACCATGGCAAGGAAGCCTAGCACACGCCCAAATCGGGCACCACTGTGCTCCGGGTGTCCGGTTCTGAATCACTAGTATTACTTTGTTAAGTCTCTTCGGGTGGCGCATACATCGTGCTTTTTGCAATGTATGCGTACCGTACGCACACATGACAAACTGCGCCATGTGTGCGCCACCCAAAGTATCGGGACAAGACTTAACATAGTAATACTTAGGACCGTAGGCTTCGCTCGGAGGACCTGGTGCATGCGGCGTCCAGGAGTTGGCATCCGAGCCGAAAGATCGGGCGGTCTCTTGACAGCCCATGTTCTCGTGCAGCATATTCTGGTTGGCCGTTTCGGTTTCGGCGTCGCACACTGCTCTTGATAAGGGAGTCTCCATGCCACATCAGCTTTTCGATTGTCTCCAGATGTTTCCGACGGCGTCCGGCCGCAACGGACAGTTCTACTCTCTGCCGCAACTCGAGAAGCAGAATGTAGGCCCCATTTCGCGTTTACCGGTCAGTATCCGCATCGTGCTGGAGTCGGTTCTGAGAAACTTCGATGGCAAGAAGATTCGGGAATCTGACATCCGAAGCCTGGCAAATTGGAAACCGAATGCCATCCGCACCGAAGAAATCCCCTTCGTCGTAGCTCGCATCGTTCTTCAGGACTTTACCGGCGTGCCGTTGTTGGTGGATCTGGCGGCGATGCGTTCGGCAGTGGGCCGCTTGGGAAGGAATGTGAAACTGATCGAGCCGTTGGTGCCAGTCGATCTCGTGGTCGACCATTCGGTGCAAGTCGACTATGCGGGCACGAGCGATGCCTTCAGACTGAACATGGAGACGGAGTTCGCAAGAAACCGGGCGCGCTATCAGTTCCTCAAATGGGGAATGCAGGCGTTTGAGAGTTTCAAAGTCGTACCGCCCGGCATCGGCATCGTGCATCAAGTTAACCTCGAGTATCTGGCAAAGGGTGTCCTCGAAAGCCGCGGCATCTACTATCCCGACACGCTGGTCGGCACTGATTCGCATACAACCATGATTAACGGCCTCGGAATCGTGGGCTGGGGCGTGGGCGGGATCGAAGCCGAAGCAGGCATGTTGGGGCAACCGGTGTATTTCCTGACGCCGGACGTCATAGGCGTGCACCTGACGGGTGCGCTGCGCGAGGGCGTGACCGCTACCGATCTGGTACTTCACTGCACCGAGATGCTGCGCAAAGCGAAAGTCGTTGGCAAGTTCGTGGAGTACTTTGGCGAGGGTGCGGCGGCTTTGCCTGTAACCGACCGCGCGACCATTGGCAATATGGCTCCCGAATACGGCGCCACCATGGGCTTCTTCCCCATCGACGAAGAAACCTGCAAATACCTGGCTTCAACCGGTCGAACCGAAGAGCAGGTTGAGACCTTTCGAAATTACTTTGCAGCGCAAGGGCTTTTCGGTATTCCGCGCCGGGGTGATTGCGACTACAGCAGCGTGTTGGAACTAGATCTGAGTCACATTCAGCCTGCCGTTGCGGGACCGAAGCGCCCGCAGGACCGCATCGAGCTGCCCCGATTGAAAGAGAAGTTTGTCGAACTGTTTCAGAAACCGACCAGTGAAAACGGGTACAACAAGCCGAAGGAGGCTCTGTCGCAGCGTTTTGCTCTGCCGAATGGTGACAGGCCATCTGCTGACGTCGGCCATGGAGATGTCCTCATTGCAGCCATCACTTCCTGCACCAATACATCGAACCCAAGCGTGATGCTGGCTGCCGGTCTCTTGGCACGCAAGGCAGTCGAGAAGGGTTTGAGAGTTCGACCGACGGTGAAGTCCTCCCTGGCTCCTGGCTCTCGAGTGGTCTCGGACTATCTCGAAAAGACAGGTCTGCAGTCCTACCTCGACCGCTTGGGTTTTCAGCTAGTCGGCTACGGCTGCACGACTTGCATTGGGAATTCAGGGCCGCTGGAACCACGCATCGAAGAGGTTGTTACCCGGAATGACCTGATTGCGGCCAGCGTGCTTAGCGGCAACCGCAACTTCGAAGCACGCGTTCATCAGAACATCAAAGCGAACTTCTTGATGAGCCCGCCGCTGGTGGTCGCTTTCGCCATTGCCGGTCGCGTCGACATCAATCTTGCGGAAGAGCCCTTGGGAACCGGCAGCGATGGGCGAAGTGTCTACCTGAAGGACGTGTGGCCGAGCCTCAAGGAAGTCCGCGACCTAATGGCCTCGGCCTTCGACCCAGGGACCTTCCGTAGGCTGTACCAGGATTTCGCGGCCCAGAATCCGATGTGGAACGAAATCGTGTCTAGCAAGGGCGACGTTTACGCCTGGGAAGCCAACTCAACTTATGTGCAGGAGCCGCCGTTCTTCGAGAATTTCAGCCTGAACCCCGGTACGATTGCGAGTATCCGAGGCGCCAAGCCTCTCGCCATTTTCGGAGACTCAGTGACCACCGACCACATCAGCCCAGCGGGCGCCATCAAGAAGTCGTCACCTGCCGGACTGTATCTGCAGGAACAAGGCGTAACTCCGGAAGATTTCAACAGCTATGGTTCGCGTCGCGGCAACGATCGGGTGATGACTCGCGGCACATTTGCTAACGTGAGAATCAAGAACCTTATGGTTCCCGGAGTCGAGGGCGGTGTCACGATCCATCACCCCTCCGGGCAGCGACTCAGCATCTATGACGCCGCAATGCAATACGAAAAGGAAGGTGTTCCTCTAATCGTGTTTGCTGGGCAGGAATATGGAACCGGAAGCTCGCGGGATTGGGCGGCGAAGGGAACACGCCTGCTGGGCGTGAAGGTCGTTGTGGCGCAGAGTTTCGAGCGGATTCATCGGAGCAATCTGGTGGGCATGGGTGTGTTGCCTTGCCAGTTCAAAGAACGCACGACAGCCCAGTCGCTCGGCCTCGACGGAAGCGAGACCTTCGATCTTCTCGGTCTGGACCGTCCAGTTCAACCCCAGCAGGACGTCACGCTTGTGATCCATCGGAAGACGGGTTCCCAGGAAGAAGTCCCCGTAACTTTGCGAATCGATACGCCGATCGAGATCGACTACTACCAGCACGGCGGCATTTTGCCCTACCTGTTGAGGCAGCTCATACAAGCCTAGGCGTTGCACTCGACCTTATGCGACGGAGTGGCTAGGCGCGCCGGCGCTAGCCAGATCAGGCCGCCAAGTCCGCGCGATCCCGTCTGACGCCCAGAACGTGGTTCGTCTCAGCCGAGTTGCAGGGAGGCTAGTGTAGTGTCCAAGAATTAGATGGACAGTTGGTTTTGAGGTTTTCTGGTTCTGGGTTGAGTACAACCGGGCTGAATTTGCTCAAGAGTCTGACGACACCGCGAGAGTTTTGCCACGATGGATTCGACCGTGGCTGTCCAAACAAAGGGTTTCGGCTTTTCATTCCACACCTGTAAAAACTCCTCCATCGCCTTGATCAAGTCGGGGACACTGCGGAATGAACCACGGCGGATTCGTTTGGACGTCAATTCGGCAAACCAGCGTTCCACCAGATTGAGCCAACTGGAACTGGTCG
>VFZK01000301.1 GCA_016871215.1 Acidimicrobiia bacterium
TGATTCACCTGATGCTCCGCCGCCTGGCGCAGCATTCAGAGGGTTTTTAAACACCCTCTAATAGCGCTTCGGCGGTGCGAATTGTACTTACGAATCGGGTTGTTGGGCTTCATGCTCGTGCTCGTTCCTCTCTCGACTGGAGCACGTGTGCATCAGGTGATGGTGGGTGTTTTTGGTCTCTTCCGGCCCAATCGCATCGAAATTGAAACGGAAGACGGAACCGTAACTTCGATACGAACTGCCGAAGTCGAGAATCGCCGTGTTCTGGCGGAGGGCCAGCGCCTGCTGGTTGAGCGGGGGGGAAAGCAGTTGAAGGTAAGCTTCCTAGAAGCCACCGGAGATCTGCTTCAAGTGTTTGACGCCGGGCAGGTGAGTATTGAAGAAGCATCCTTCACGCTCAGCGTGCCGGGCCAAATTCGACGAAGCTTCTTTGGCAGAGTCGAAGTGGCAGTGGGCCGAGACCATCTGCTGCCTCGGATTGTGGTCGCCGAGGAAGTCGCAGTAGCACAGATTCTTCGGTCAGAAATGGCCGAGTGCTTTGAGCCAGAAACGTTGAAAGCCCAGGCGGTCTTGGTCCGCTCCTACTTGAGATCGTCGAGCGGGCGGCACGCGGCAGAGGGCTATGACTTTTGTGACACGACACACTGCCAGTTTCTGGCTGACAACAACAATAATGAAGACGAAGTGGATCGGTTTCGCCAAGCCACACTGGACTCGCAAGGCTTGCTGCTGACCTTCCTGGGCAAGCCGTTTCAACCCATGTACACGGCGAGTTGTGGAGGGCGCACACTTGCGGACTTCTCGAGCACCGGAAGGCCACACTCCGGTTATCGATATCGGGCAGTCGCCTGTGACTTCTGTCCGAAGCACCCGTTGTTCGCGTGGGAGTGCATTGTCCAGACTGAAAACCTGCTTCGAATCCTGAAGGGAATCCATCGAGACAGTCCCGTTCGAATACTGGCCAGGCTCGCCCGGCCTGGGGACGAGCCGGTGCTAGCGAATCTGCGCGAGACGGTGCGACTGCAAGTTGGACGGTCGCTGGGCTGGAACCTCATCCGCAGCAATCGATACATCGTCGAGTCAGCGCGGGGCTTCACCCGGATCAAGGGACATGGTTCGGGCCACAATCTCGGGCTCTGCCAGGCCGGTGCCATCGAGATGGGCAGGCAGGGGAAGAGCATGACCGATATCCTCGGCTTCTACTTCCCCGGCTGCCAGATCGGGCGGCGATGACTGAATCCGTACGGCGGCAGTTATCCGTTTTGCAAACGACCGAGGCATTTCTGCCCCTTGATTCTATCCAGGTGGCGGGGTTCGATCTCTTCCTCACCGCACCGGCATCAGCCTCGGGCGCAGAGGCGATCCAGCGCCTGTGAGACTGAGTTCAGGTGCAGATTCAAAGCGCGCTTGATCTTACTGCTGTTGAGAGAGCAGTCGGGCGGGCGCGCCGCTGCAGAAGGGAAATCGGCCAAACGGACTTTTTCGATTGAGCTGGCCGCGACGCCCAGTCTAGCGCAAAGCTGCTCGGCAATCTGGTAACGGCTGGCCTTTTCGGGCCCGCCCAGGTGAAACAGACCTTTAGGACTCGTCTCGCCGATGAGTTGGCCGATGGCCTGAACGGCATCTTCAACGAACAGGTAGGTGCGATACTGGTCGCTGACACAGGACGGACGCTTCCCGCTCAGGAGCAGGGTTTCCATTATCTCGAAGAAGTTGAGCCGGGTGCCGCTACCTCTGCCGTATAGAGTCCCAAGACGCAAAGTTGCATATTGGGTGCAGTAGTTCATGATTTCCAGTTCTCCCAGGAACTTCGTCTTGCCGTAGTAGTTGATCGGTGACGGATCGTCTGCCTCGCTGTATTCGCCTTTCTTCCCGTCAAAGACAAAGTCGGTTGAAGTGTAGATCAGCCTGCAGCCCAAGCGGTTTGCGGCTTTTGCCAGTTCGCGTGTGGCGAAGGTGTTGAGCGTCAAAGCCTCCTTGTGGTGCAGCTCACAGTAATCTGGGTTGGAGTGGGCAGCGGTGTGAACGATAGCCATCGGGTTGATCGTCTGACACAACCGCTCGATCTTGGCCCAGTCGGAAAGGTCAAACGTGAAGACTTCGACACCCGAAATGGAGACCAGATTGTCCAGGCAAGTCCCATAGATTTGGTACTGGCTCCTGAGGCGGCGTGCCAAGTTCCAGCCAAGAAAACCACTGATGCCGGTGATCAGAATCTTTTCCATGGGTCGAGTGCCGCCCTGAAGCCTGCTTCATCGGGACCCTAAGCTACGGCCGGAACATCTCCGCCCGAACCGTGACAGCTTCGATGCGCTTCATGTTCGGCGCAAATCCGATGCCCGGCCCGTCCAGCACCTGAATGCGCCCTTGGGAGTCGACCTCAACCTCAGGATCGATGATGTCGCGGTGAAAATAGCGGCGGCTGGCCGAAACGTCGCCTGGCAGAGAGAAGTTGGGTTGAGTCGACATCGCGATGTTGTGAGCCCGCCCGATGCCGGCTTCCAGCATGCCCCCGCACCAAACTGGAATGGAATGCTTGGCACAAACGTCGTGCACTCTTCGCGCCTCGGAATGCCCGCCAACGCGGCCGAGCTTGATATTGATAATCCTGCAGGCGCCCGAATCGATGGCCTTGCGTGCATCTTCGGCATCGAGAATGGACTCATCCAGGCAGATCGGAGTTCGGATGGCCTTCTGCAGCTGAATATGGTCGAGGATGTCGTTCCAGGCAAGCGGTTGTTCGATCATCAGCAGGTTGAACTCGTCCAGGCGTTCGAACAAGCTGATGTCACTTAGCGCATACGCCGAGTTGGCATCGCACATCAAGAGAATCGATGGGAAATGGCGTCTGACTTCGCGCACAACCTCCAGATCCCACCCAGGCTTGATCTTGATCTTGATGCGCTGGTAGCCAGCACTCACCTCTTTCTCGATTTTCTTTATCAGGTCGGCCACCGTTTCCTGAATGCCGATCGAAACGCCGCAGTCGATATACCGCCGGCTTCCGCCCAACAACTGGTGCAGCGGCTGGCCTTGCTGTCGAGCATGCAGATCCCACAGAGCGGCTTCGACCCCTGCCTTGGCCATGCCGTGGCCACGAATGGGTTTCAAAATGGCTGCTGCACCGGCAGGAGTTTGAAACGAGGTTTGAAACACACGCGGAAGGACAAACTCCCGCAGGATGTGCCACGCGGTACCTGTCGACTCATGATTATAAAAAGGGCCTTCAGGCGAAGTGACTTCGCCATAGCCTACCTCTCCGTCGCCAAACACTCTGACGAGCAGGATTCGCCGCTGCGTGGTTCGGCCAAAACTGGTCTCGAAGAACGACACCAACGGCATCTGGATTTCGCGAAGTTCGATTTGATCGAGTTTCATGATTAGTGAAACGTCTTTCGGCCCGAGGGCCGTTTGCGCATTTACAGCTTCAGCACTAATTGGGCTAACAATGCCGCCCGCGGAACCAGGCTTTCAATCAGGACGTGCTCATGAAGCGCGTGCGGCCCGCCGCCATCCGGGCCGAGTCCATCGAGCGTGGGAATCCCAAGTGCCGCCGTGAAGGAGCCGTCGCTTCCACCGCCGGTTTCGCCCTGCGTTAACTCGATGCCAATTTTGGCGGCCAGCGCCTGCGCTCTCTCGAACAGAGCGACGATCGTCGCGGTTCTCTCCATCGGTGGCCGGTTGATGCCACCTGCGATTTCTAAGCTGGACCCGCGGACCTTGGGTTTCAAACCGTGCACCAGCGCGTTCAGCCGCTCTCCTTCAGCCACCGTGGCAACTCGTATGTCCACTTCCATCCCGGCTTCATCTGCGACCACGTTGGAACGCGTGCCTCCACGAACAACCCCCACATTGACTGTTGTGCCTTTCGCCGGATCGTTCAGCTTGTACAGTGCCAACACCTGATGCGCCAGCTCATGAATGGCACTCACCCCTCTCGAATGATCAACGCCGGAATGAGCCGCAACTCCCCTGGAGGTAATCGTGAAGCGCCCCACACCTTTGCGAAACGTCTTGAGTGCGCCACCCGGAAGGCAGGGCTCCATGACTAAGACAGTCTCACTCCTGATTGCCTCCGCCTCGATGAGGCTGCGCGAGGTGTGGCTTCCGACCTCCTCATCAGAGACCAGGAGAACCGTGACAGGCTTATCGAGTTCGGCCACGCGCGATTGAAGATACCTGGCCAACGCCAACACCAGCGTCAAACCGCCGCGCATATCAACAGCACCCGGCCCGAACAGCCTCCCGTTCTCGATCCTGGCCGGCCGGCGCTGGCTTTCACCCACGCCCCACACTGTGTCCAGATGGCCCAGAATCAGAATGGGCTTTCGAAGGGCGCGCGGACCAGCCCAGCGCGCTAGCAGGTGGTCGCCTGCGTCACGATTCTTGGCAATCTCAGTCTGCGCTCCGCATTGGCGAAACTGTCCGGCAAACCAGCGGGCGAGGCGATCCAGCGGCCGCTTCTCATCCGACGGCGTGTCGGTGTTGACGAGCCGCGTCAGCCAGCGAATCATTTGAGGCTCAAGCGCGCGGAAGAAAGGGAACAAACCATCCGGCTTCAGCGGCTGCTTTCCTGCCGCATGCCCGTTTGCCCGGGGCGCCCCTCCCTTCCGAAGCCGTATCGCTTTCATAGAAACGAAATCCTCTCGGACTCAGACCCGCCACGCGAGACTTGCTTGTTCAACTCACTTTCACCGACAAGCCATTCGAGCCCAGTTCGGCTCGGCAACGCTTGTGATGCGCGATGTTGGCGAGATGCAGTGGACGCACGGCCTGATGGCCAATCTCAACGGGCGCGCTCGGCTGCTGGCGGCTTTTGAGGCAGTCCAGAAAATTTCTGAGATGGGGTGTCGTATCGGTAGCGCCACCGGCAATATTCTGGCGGATGGGAACCGGAGTCCTCCATCGGTCATAGCCCTTCTCGCTCCAAGGCTCAGCAAAAACCCGGTAGCCGTCTTCGCAAAGTTCCAAAGTTCCCTTTTGCCCTTGAAACACGATGCCCCAGCCTTTCATGAAGGTATTCATATAGGCCAGTGTCCAGGTGCAAGTAAACTTCGGATACTCAAAGATGGCGCAAAACGTGTCTGGCGTCTCGGAGGGCTGCAGCTTGTAGACCGCGCCGTAGGTTTGGGCGGCAATGGGCTGGGTAACGCCGTTGAACCATTGGATGACGTCCAGAAGATGTGTCCCTTGGTCGGTCATGTTACCGCCGGAAAAGTCCCAGAAATAGCGCCAGCTTCGAAACCGAATCGGATCGAATGGCTTCCTCGGCGCTGGGCCTTGAAACGCCTCCCAGTCCACCTTGCCTGGAAGCTGGGGATCGCGATTCAGCGACATGTTCCAGTACCACTCGGCACGCACCATGTTGATTTCCCCGATGACACCCTCGTCGATGACCGCCTTGGCTTCGTGAACGAGCGGCGAGCTGCGGCGCTGCATGCCGATCTGCACGATGCGGTCAGTCTTGCGCACCTCCTTCACCATATTGGCTCCTTGCTCGATAGACCACGACATCGGCTTTTCGCAGTATGCATCCTTTCCGGCTTTGACAGTGTCAATCAGGTGATCGTGATGCCAATGCTCTGGAGATGCGATCAGGACTGCGTCGATATCCTTTCGTTCAAGCAGACGCCGGTAGTCTGTGTAAGACTTGGCCGCCGCTCCTGCAATGTCCATGCCTTTCTGCAAATTCACATCGTAGACATCGCACACGGCGCCCCATTCCACGCCAAGGTTCTTCAGCCGATTCATGTGCCCGCGCCCCATGCCTCCAGAGCCGATGATGCCCATCACGACGCGATCGTTTGCTCCCAGCACTGAACCTGTGCGCGAGGTCGCAACCGCCGCTGCAACGGCGCCCGTGGCTCGATGGATGAATTCCCTTCGTGTAACAGGCTGGGGTCTCATTGGATTTCCTCCCTCTGGGTTACTCTCTCTGTTTGTTGAATTGCAATCTCTGCAAACTGAGTACGGCCAGTTCAAGCCCAAGGCTTGAAACCGCCCGCCGAAGGATCTCTGCGTTCTGCTATGCCCGCCCGGCGTGCCCAACGGAACGCTTGCCGCGATGATGTCGATAGAGATCGGGCTGCATTTCATATTCATGAGAGTTGGACAGGAAATCATCGTGTAGAACAGGCTCTCCGATTGCGGAGCCTCACAGCCACAGGCCCCAACGCCGGCAGGTTCCGCACGGCAGCCCCAGACTTCTCAAGGCCTCACGGCCGCCTCGCTGTCTTTACCTCTGCCTCGCAGGTGCTCTATCATAACTGTCGCTCGTGAATTCGTGCCTCAATGAATCACAGGATCAGGTAATGAGTCAAACGGTCCCTTCGCCCGAAATCGGCAGCCAAAGGCAGGATCAAGACCAAACCGCCCGCCTCTACAAAGTTGTCTTGTTGAACGACGACGACCACAGTTACGACTACGTGATCGAAATGCTCCAGCGCTTGTTCTGTTTCTCTGTGCAGCAGGCTTACGAGCACGCTGTCGAGGTCGATTCCAAGCAGCGAACCGTCTTGATTACGTGCGGACTGCCCGAGGCCGAGTTCGGGCGCGACCAGGTGCACGCGTACGGCCCGGATCCTCGCATTCCCCGTTGCAAGGGCTCCATGTCAGCCTTGGTGGAACCGGCTGATTGAAGGCAGTCTAAGTCGAGCCCGTCTCTTCGATCCAGGCATCGGCTTCAATTTCTACCAGCATGTCGGGAT
>VFZK01000302.1 GCA_016871215.1 Acidimicrobiia bacterium
GTACGTATGCACCTTCCCATCTTTCCGCCGCCGCATCTTCCGCAAAAACATCCGCTCCGGCTCTCCCTGTCCACTGGCTCTACAAGCTCATTCTCAGCCAGCTCCACAGAGAAAAAAAGAGGGTAGGTTTTCACTACACACCCTTCTGGATAATCACTCGTTGAAAACTTAACCCTTCTGCTTCCCTTGTCCCTCAGCTTTGCCCAAAATAGTTTTTTTCTGGGGAACTTGGGCTAGGCCGCTGGTTTGAAGTACAAGACCAGGCTGGCGCCAAGGGCCACGAGTAGAAACCCGGCATACAAGAGCGGATTGGGAGCTACCTTGGGCGGATGAAGCCACATGGAGAACAGCACGTTGACCAGTGGCGCTCCGCCGAAGACCAAAGGCATAACGTAAGTCGGCAGTCCGCCTGAACGAAAGGCCCAGATAATGCAGACGGCTCCTAGTGCCCCTAGTGCGCCCCCAAGCCCTGCCGAAAGGCTGCCGCCGCTGTTGAAGCCGCCCAGGCCTCCCTGTGCCGACAGCGTGACAACCGGTACCAGCACTCCGATCAGGAAGTAGGCGATTCCGACGCACAGCAGCGCCCGCAGTGGATTGCCCAGCTGAACTTGCCCTTTATGCAAGATGGGCCCATACATGCCCCATGAAACTACGGCTCCGAGTACGAAGAGAGTCCAGTGCATGGAGGTGTCTCCTAGTGATCATGACGCAATGCAGTCACGAGAGTTCTTGCCTTTTGACGATCGGTTTCTGTCCCTGGCCGCAACGCCGCAGAGGGAGTGAGCACAAATGCGCAAGCCCTCGACGGGAAGTTCTGCTGGCGTTCGGAACGCCTGACCCATTCGTTAGGGGGACAAAGGCTTTTCTCCCCCCTCGCGGAAGTGAAGCCTCAATTCTTCACACTTCCCCGACCTGCGGGTGCGACGACCTGCAGTTCTACTTCTTCCCAAAACAATACAACGCTTTCTGCGTGCGCAGGTAGATCCGGCCGTCCGCAATGGCGGGAGTTGCGTTGCAGTCTTCTCCGAGATCGTTGACGGCAAGAATCTCCCAGTCCTTGCCTGGCTTGAGCACGGTCACTTTGCCCTCGTGGCTGACGGTGAAGACCTTGCCGTCAGCCGCCACGGGGGAAGCAAAGTAGTCGCCGAGGGCGCCCTGCAGCCTCGCCTGTTTGAGCACTGCGCCGGTGGCGGCATCCAGGGCGGTCAGCACGCCCCCTTCTTTCATCAGATAGACCACGTTCTGGTACAGGAGCGGCGAAGGAACGTTAGGCAGGGATTTCTGGTAACGCCACAGGAAATTCGTTTCGGTCAGGTCGCCTTCGCCGCCCAATCGAAACGCTCTGACTGCGTTCTGAGCGGCTCTGCGCGAGCGATAGAGAGTCCAATCACGCAGCCCTAAGAATCCATCCCGATCCAAATCGAACGTCTTCCAGTCTTTCTGCATCTTTTCATCGGCTGTTTCTTCCGGAGACAACTTGCCATCTTTGTTCGAATCACGCGTCTTCAGCACCTCTTCGAACGGTGGCACGTTTTCCTGCTGCCCTTCATCAGAGCCCCCAGCCCAGCCATGCACGTAAATCGCGTTGTCGCCGAGCACGGGCGTCGACTTCATCTGCCAGGTCGAACCGCGCATCCACCACACTTCCTTGCCAGTGGCAATCGAATAGGCTGTCAGCTGGAGCGACCCGGAGACAATCACTTGCAGTTTGCCGCCCTTTGGCCGGTACAGTACTGGCGTGGAAAAACCGCGTGTGTACTCGGGCCGCTCGATGCGCCACTTCACTTTCCCGCTCTTCTTGTCGACCGCCAGAAAGAACGATCCCGATTCAGCATCGCAAATCTGCAGCACCTTGTCTTCTGCCAAAATCGGCGACGCCGACATACCCATCGGGTTGTTGAACGGACCGAGCGGAACGCGCCAACGCTCCCGGCCATCGAGATCGAACGACATCAGTCCATAGTCGGTAAAAAACACAAACAAATTCTTTCCGTCGGTCACCGGACTGGCCGAGGCGGGGCTGTTGGCTTTGTGGAGCTCTTGCTTGCGAGGCCGTGCGATCGCGCGGCGCCACAAGACTTTTCCGCTGCCGCGCTCCACTCCAAACACCAACATGTTCTCCTCGTCGTAGCCCGTCAGGAAAATACGGTCTCGCGTCAGCACAGGCGAGGAGTGCCCTGGCGCCAACGGCGTTTTCCATTGCAGATTCTCTTGCGGGCCAAACCGCACCGGCAGGTCCGCAGTTTCCGCCAAGCCGGATCCATTTGGGCCCCGGAACTGCGCCCAATCGCCGCCCTTCAAGGCGCCGCTGAGAGCCAGCGCCAGCGCGAAATGCAACAGCGACCTCACCACTCTTGTTCGCATGTTTGCTCCTTGAGTTCGTCGCGCAGGCGAGGAACAGCAAGCCCAGCCGTCAAGGCCAAGCAACGCGAACCTTGACGCCTGCCTGCAGTTTCACGATAGAAAGCTGGCAGGAACTCGTCGCAACGGCAGGCTTGCTTAACGGATGCTAGAACCCGGCTCAATCCAAGGGGGCATTCTAACATCTCTGTTGTTCGTTGCAATCGGCAAAACCCTGTGTGATATTACGGCGTCGCAGGCCATCCGGCATTTCCGAAACATTGTCGATATTCATGCGCTACGTTCTCGCCGGCACAGTGATTGCCGTCTACCTGCTTCATCAAGACTGGTGGTTCTGGACTGCCGCCAGGCCGCTGGTCTTCGGCTTCATGCCGGTTGGGCTGTTCTATCATGGTGTTTACTGCCTGCTTTGTTCCGCGCTGATGATATTGCTCGTCCGGTTTTCCTGGCCGGCACCCTTCGATGAGCCTGCTGCCTCTTCCCCTCGATCGGAGGAGAAAGGCCGTTGATCCCAGCCCTTTTCGTTTTCACATACCTGGCCGTCGTATTGTACGTAGGCGTCTTCGCGTTTCGGCGCTCCGGCCGCAACGAGAGCGCCGAAGACTACTTCCTGGCAAGCCGTTCCCTAGGGACGGCGGTGTTTCTGCTTTCGCTGTTCGGCACCAACATGACGGCGTTTACGATTTTGGGGTCTTCTGGACATGCGTTTAGCAACGGCATTGTCACCTTTGGCCTGATGGCATCTGCCTCCGCCTTGATTATTCCCGTGACGCTGTTTTCCATCGGAACGCGTCTTTGGGCGCTAGGCAAGCGCTTCGGTTTCATGACTCCTGTGCAGTTCTTTCGCGACCGCTGGGAGTGCGGCCATATTGGCACGCTGATCTTTGTCGTCCAAGCAGCGCTGCTGGTTCCTTACATCATTATCGGTGTGATGGGAGGAGGCTCGACGCTAGCAGCCATCAGTGGGGGGTGGGTCCCTTACTGGCTCGGCGGAGCCCTGGTGGCGCTCGTAGTGATGGGTTATGTTTTCTTTGGAGGCATGCGCGGAACTGCCTGGGTTAATACGCTGCAGACGATGCTGTTCCTCTCGTTCGGAACGGCAGCGCTAGCCGTCATCGGCGGTGGCATGGGCGGGTTCCGGCAAGCGGCAGAGGAGATGCTCAATTCACCCGCAACCGCGCCTCTGCTCACCCGCGAGCGTGTTTCTCCCTGGTTCTTTCTGAGTTATACCTTCATCCCGCTATCGACCATCGCTTTTCCTCATATCAACATCTTTTGCTTGACGGCGCGGCGCATGCAGCAGTTCAAGCCCACGGTGATCCTGTATCCGCTGTGTCTGCTGGCGATCTGGCTGCCCAGCGTCTTTTTAGGCGTGATGGCCAACCGCGCGGTGACGGTGCCCGCCATCGCCGCAAAGCTCGAAGCCAGAAGGACCTTGGCGGTGCAAGGCCAGGACTTGCTGCCAGACCGGCGCGTCGAGCTGCGGCAGGCTGCCGCAGGCGACGACGTGATTGTGCTTCTGCTGAATCATTACGCGCCGGTCTGGCTGGCTGGTTTGTTGGGAGCTGGCATCATGGCCGCAGTCATGGCGAGCGATTCGCAGATCCTCGCGTTGTCGACGATGTTCACCGAGGATATATTTGCCTTCTATGGTGGCAAAGAGCGGTTCGGTCCTGCAGCGCAAGTGCATACTGGAAGGGTTTTCGTTCTCGGTCTCACGGCGGTTGCCTACTTGATCGCTCTGCAGGCGCCAGCCAGCATCTTCGAGTTGGCGGTCCAGTACGCCTTCTCAGGCTACTCCGCCCTGTTTCCGTTGCTAGTGGCCGCTCTGTTCTGGAGGGGCAGCACCAAGTGGGGAGCCTTGGCATCGGCGGTCTGGACCGCCTGTGCCGTCGTCACGGTGGCGCTCTTTCAGTATGTCGTCCCTGCGCCGCATTCCGGACCCCCGACTGTGGTTTGGACTTTCTTTGGCGCGGCAGCTCTGGCTCGCACGCCAGGAGGAACTGCGGTCTTTGGATTGATGCCTGTGGTTCCCATGGTCCTGATCTCATTCTTGTTGATGATCGTGGTTTCGCTGCTGACGCGGCAGCCGAGCAAACAAACTCTGCAGCGCTATTTTTCGAAAGTCGACTGACGTATGGCTTTGCGCTCGTAAGACCAGGCCGAAGTCCGAACTCGCAACCCGAGGAATCCTATGTCGAACTCACCAGCGATTGGCCCCGCACCCCGCATGACCCAGGTTCAATGGCTCATCTGCATCATCGCTTCGATTGGATTCGCCTTCGACACGTATGAATTGCTGATGTTGCCACTGATCGTCCGGCCAGCGCTCGAACAGCTTGGAGGCGTCCAGTTTGGCAGCCCCGAGTTTGCCCGCTGGCGGGATCTCATGTTTTATGTGCCGGCGCTGTGCGGCGGCGTCTTTGGCCTGCTGGGAGGTTATCTGACGGATCTGCTGGGCCGGCGCAGGATCCTCACCTGGAGCATTCTCCTCTACGCCGGGTCGGCGTTCTTGGCGGGATTCTCTACCTCGCTGCCCATGCTGCTGGTTCTTCGAACGACGACGTTCATCGGCGTCTGCGTCGAGTTTGTGGCCGCGACAGCCTGGCTGGCGGAGCTGTTCACCGAACCGAAGCGGCGCGAGTCGGTGATCGGATGGACGCAGGCTTTTTCGTCCCTGGGCGGCTTTTTGGTGAGTTTTATGGCCTTGGTAATCGCTCACACTGCCACCCAGTTGCCGACAATTCATGGCCGCCACGATAGCTGGCGTTATCTGTTGGTCTCCGGCCTGATTCCCGCGATTCCGCTCATCGTGATTCGGCCCTTCCTGCCAGAATCGCCGGCTTGGAAGCAAAAGAAAGCCGCTGGCACCCTGAAGCGCCCCACCCTGGGCGAGCTGTTCCAACCAGCGTTCCGGCAAACCACCCTGGTGTCGGCTCTCATCTTCTCTTGCAGCCTGGGTGCGGCCTTTGGCGCCCTTCAGCAGCTGCCGCAGATCGTGCCTGCGCTGGTGAAAGTCGAGGCCGACGTTCCGGCGCCGCAACGGCAGCAGAAGGTTCAAGCCACCGTGGCGGGCGTACAAACCATTCAAGAAGCCGGTGGCCTGGCCGGCAGAATGCTATTAGCCTTCCTGGCTGTGCGCATCGCTTCACGGCGCACCCTGCTCAGAGCCTTCCAATTACCCGGCCTCATCGTCTTGCCGTTGGTGTTTCTCTATCCTGCCGTGCATAACCTTTCTCTGCTGAAGTGGGGAATCTTCTTCGGGGGCCTGTTCACCGTGGCGCAGTTGAGTTTCTGGGGAAACTATCTGCCACGTGTTTACCCGACTCACTTGCGAGGAACCGGCGAAAGTTTCGCCGCGAATATCGGTGGGCGCATGATCGGTACTTCGGCAGCCGTGTTGACGACACAGATGACCATGTTGATGCCAGCCGGTCCGCCTGCGACCAGACTGGCGTATGCCGCCGCTGCGGTGGCAGTTCTGGTTTATGGCGTAGGATTCATCGCCAGCTTCTGGCTCCCAGAACCGGAACAGGAACTGCCGGAGTAGTGACAGGAATCTACGGACAGGATTGACAAGATTCACAGGATCTCGGACTGCTGAAACCCGAAACCTGAGGCACTCGGAGTCGCGGCTCCAACCAATGTCCTGCCAGCAGTACTGAATCTTGTCAATCATGTGAATCCTGTCGAGAGAGGAACTGCCGGAGTCGTGACGGGAATCTACGGACAGGATTGACAACCGACAGGATTGACAGGATCTCGGGAACGACCTCGCGCTGAGACACAAAGGAGCTGGCACCGCGTCTTTCACGAATGTGCTGCCGACGCTGCTGAATCTTGTCAATCATGTGAATCCTGTCAGCGTTTTTTCCTGTTCTGGCGACGAAGGCTGATCGATGACCAACGATGAGTTGACCGAAAAGATCATTGGTTGCGCATTCAGAGTTCACAACACTCTAGGCCCAGGTTATGCCGAGAAGGTCTATGAAAACTCTATGCGCGTCGCGTTGACCCGGGAGCGAGTCAAGGTCAGGCAACAGGCCCCAATTCTGGTTTACTTCGATGGAGAAGTTGTCGGAGAGTTTGTTCCCGATCTCTGGGTCGAGGATCGAGTGTTTGTAGAAATCAAAGCCGTTCTGAGACTTCAAAAAGAACATGAGTGATGGGCGACAAATAAAAATCCCGGCAGGGGGGCGCGTTGACTTGTTGAAAAACGAACTATCGGGGGGATGTTGCCTCATCGAAAATCTAACCAGTTCACGATCTGACTTCAGTGAGACTGGAGGAAAGGATGAGGCAAAAAATGAGCCTTCGTTCGCGC
>VFZK01000303.1 GCA_016871215.1 Acidimicrobiia bacterium
TTGGCAGAACGGATCAGCGACTGGCTCATCGCTCATGCCGGCAGCCTAGCAAATCGGCGCGCAAAAAGCCAGTGGCGATTTACTGCCCCCTTATTTCTTACACTTGGGAGACTTTGACGGAGCCCTGGTTGGTCTTGTACGGTCGTGGTAGTTGTGACAGCATACCGATGTTCTGCCGGAATCTCACCCATTGTTCAATTTGGACACGGGTGTTCCTCAACATCTTGTCCTCTTTGTGAGGAGGCTGCACTTGCGTATCCATCTGATCAACCCCAGTCATGTGTCTTTCGGCGTCGCCGTCATCACCCCGCGGTGGCTATTTGTTCTTGCCGCGGCCACTCCTTCACGCTGGGGAGATCCTTCGATCGTCGACGAGACCCTTGAACCGCTCGACGTGACCTCGATTCAGCCTGGCGACGTCGTCGGGATCGGATTGCACACCGGGAACGCACTGAGAGGTTATGAGATCGGCAAGCAGGCACGAGATCGCGGCGCATGGGTGGTTTTTGGAGGCATTCACGCCACACTGTTCCCGGAGGAAGCCCGCGAACAAGGTAAAGCTCATGCCGTCGTTCGTGGAGATGGCGATGTGGTTTGGGCGCGTGTGATCCAGGATTGTGCCGCTGGCAGGCCCGAAGACATTTACGAGGGAGGTCGCATTGCCGGCGATCAATTTCTCCCGGCCCGGTGGGACCTCCTGCCTCGTGACCGTTATATGTGGGCTTCCGTACAGACAGTACGCGGCTGTCCAAAACACTGCTCTTTTTGCTCGGTGTGGCGTACCGACGGACAGGAACCGCGTCAGCGCAATGTGGAGGCGGTTATTCGTGAGGTTGTACAGTTGCGCCGCATGGGGTTTCGCTTTATCGCGCTGGCTGACGACAACTTCTATCCGGTGACATTGGCCGATCTCGAGCTGGCAGCGCGGAAGACAGATCCAGGCCGTCTTGAAGAGCTTAAGGCTTTGCGCGAGGAGCGGTTCACCCTGATGGCAGAATTGGCTCGATTGTCTGACGACCTTATTTTCTTTACGCAGATCACGATGGAAGCGGCGGAAGATACTGAGTTTCTAGATGCGATGCGTCGCGCACGGATCCGAGGCGCCTTAGTTGGGGTTGAATCGGTGACACCGGAAGGCCTAAAAGACGTTTACAAGGGTTTCAATGAATCTGGAGAGGCTTTGGTTCAGCGGCTTCAGGCGTTCAAGGAGCGTGGCATCCATGTGCTAGGGTCGTTCATTTTCGGTCTGCCGAGTGATCGCATTGAGACCTTTGAGGCAACCGCTTCGCTCGCTGAGCGTGCCGGTGTTACGTTCGCGCAGTTCGTCATGCTGACGCCCTTTCCCGGCACTGTTGACTTCCAACGTTGGGAACGCGAAATGACTCAGGACAGCGCCAAGATCGATGGTATTCCGCTAACTCGACATTGGTTAATTCCCCAAGATCGGCGGCCGAAGGTTTACACGTCACACCCGGTGCTTTCTCCGGATGAGATCCGCTCGCGCACTCAGGCGGTCTGGGATCGATTTTACAGTCTGCGAAAGGTTTGGGCTCGGTCCTGCGCTGTGCGCTCGCTGCGGGGACGGCTGGCTTTCGTTCTGGTCTCTAAGCTTTACCGGCAGATGTATGCCAACACCGGCATCGCAACGGACAGCGCTCGTCTCTCGCGATCTGTGCGCTGGTCGCGATGGCTAGCCCGCCCGTGCCGCCGGCTGTTTGCTGCTCGTCCAATGCCAGAACTGGAAACGATGGGTCACCTTGTGGCTTGCTTTCTGTTGGGTTGCTCGGCCTAACGATCCTGCATACGCAAAGTGTAGTAGTTCGGCGCGACAGAACAATTTCGGCACAACGAGCCGGGCCCTCGCAGCTGGCGAGCACATTGAATTGGTGACAATCGGAGGGAATGGGTTGAATGGCACAACCCCCTTCGTCCCAGCTGTTTTCGGTTGGTCGGTCAATTCACAAGTGTCTCTGTCTTATTCCGCAAAATGCTGCAACAGCCAGCGGCAATTGACCACTTTTTCGACGAGATCCAGGGGCAAATAGAAATAATGGCAGGAGGGTTCGAAGCCGATCCTCGAATCCTCTTGCACTTGTGTGAACAGCTCGCGGGCCAAAGCGATCTCCGCTTGCAGGAGGTGCGCGATTTCCTTCCGCAGGCGGCGCTCATCGGGCGACGTGGTGCTCGGCGCTTTCGCCAGCGCATCGCGGGCAGCGATGAACCGCGCCTGGTTAGCGACAGATTGGAACTTGATCCCAGCCGCCCGGGCAAATCGCAAGTCGGTTCGTGCCTCGTCGCGCCGGTCTGGCAGTGTCTTTTCCACGGCTACCTGTAGCTCGACAATCCCAGGCCGCCAGCCTTCGGCCATCTTCTCGAATTGGGCTGCGAATACCTCAGCCGGATACGAGCCCCGCCATCGATCCAGGTCGTCGTAGGGAATGCCCCACATCGTCGCTTGGTAGCCCGTCTTCGCGGGATACAACAGATTTGCCGGGCCGATCTGGACCGGAGAGTTGTAGACCACGCTGATGTAAAACGGATACTGGCGAAACGCATCGCTCATGAGCGTCCACGCCTTGCGCCCATGAGCCGCCCCTTCAGGGCCAAACCGTTCTTGCGCCAGGGCGTCCAAAACCTTGCTGGCGTCTGGAGACGGCTTGTCGCTAAGCCGCTGTGCAAGCTGAAAGTTCGGGGAAGGGTGTCCACCCATGGTCCAGCCAATCAGCATGCCGTCAAGCCTTTCCAGCGCCAGCTTTTGGAGATGCTCTGCTACCAGGTCCATCACCGGGAGGTAAGGCACGCTGGCAATTTCGCAGGTGTTGTTGAACTGGACTTCGGCGGCCCGCTTCAGCCCGGCTTGTGCGGCGGCCGCCCAGTGCTGGATCGCACGCGGCCCGGGTCCGACTGCGGAAATCGAGTATTCGCCGACCTTCGTCTGAATGCCGCCGCGTTCGATCGATTTAGACCATTCACTGACCGACATAAGCCAAACCGACCTGGGCAGCCTCGCGATGATGTCCCGTGCCTCGCCGTGACCTTTCCAACCCCAGTCCGAGACAATGACGTTTCCCTTGGGGTTTCCGCGATGAACGCCCTCTTCGATGGTGGCAACAACCTCGGCGATGATGTCGGTATCGCTGCGAGTCTTGCAGCGCTGGCAGGAGCGCCAGCCACGCAGAGAGGCGCAATTGGTGAGGTTCTCCGAGGCCGTGATTGCGTAGACGCCTGCCAAACCTGGCACCTGGCGAAAGACGTGAGCTAAAGCGCCACTCATCCACTGGCGCACTGCAGCATGCGAGGTGCAGAGAGCCTTGTATTCGCCTTGCGCGTCCAGGACGCCGCCAACTTCAGACCGGTTCTTGAAGAAGGCTACAGGCATTGCTCGAGGTTCATTTAGGTAGAGATACACTCCAACGCCGTATCTTCTCGCCCGCTTCACTAGAGCCCGAAGATTGGCTAAGCGTTGTGCAGAATCGGCTCCAAACTCGGGAAAGGCCGTTCCGCCGGGTGCCAGGTCACGTAGGACCACATGCAGCCAGATGCCATTGACGCCTACCGCAGAAAGTCGTTCCAAAAATCCGTCAGGGTAGGGATTCAGCTTGGCATTCGACAGCGGATCGCCGTACATCGCCAGATAGGAATAAACAAGCCGTAAAGAGTGAGGGGAGTTCCCGGCAGGCTTTGGTGAGGAACGGAAGGGGAGCGGGCTGCTGAGCTGCCGAACGAAGTCGAAGCGTGGCTCAGACCGGCGCTGCAGTGCCTCGCCGAATTCTTGGTTGACGACGCGCCGAATCTCGTCCGCCCGGCGGCGGGCAGCTTCGCCTGGCAGCTGGTAGCTGAGGCGTTCGCAGCTCGGTTTCAACCGGCCCAGCTTGACCCACAAGAAGTCATCTTCGCGTAGCGCAAACGCGAGCCGTTCCGGCGTCATCTCGAGTAGCTCGAGCAATTGGTCGTAGGGCAAGAGGTGCCAGTTACGCCGGATGAGAGTGATGTAACCCCGTTCTCGCTGCTCGGGTGCAATCGTGGCAGCGCGGGGCAACCCCATCGACACAGCCAGCGCCACGATGTCCTGCTCCGTTGCACCAACAATCTTCGCCAGTTTTGCCGGCGCGACGGCGTTCCAGTTCCGCCAGACGAACTCGTGAAGCCGGTCGGGAAAATGCGGGCTCGTCATTGCAGGCCTAGCCTCCCCCAACGGGAGAGGCGCTGGCTGCGCGGAGCTGCTAACCAGCGACCCGCACAGGGCCATGCCGATACACAGAGCAGAGAACCCAATTTTGAACATCGAAAGAATCAGAAGCGAATGGTGCAATTGGAGCGGGTCTCCAATGGTGTCGCGAGCGCGTCCTGACCGAGCTGCTCGAAGATCTAAACGAGAATGTCAGGTCCGTTGTACTGCCTTCAGGCAGCGATGAGCCACGGCCGCCAAGGCTGGAACTGCAAACCCAATTCCCTTATTGACTGGCAACGCCAGCCTCCCGCGCCAGCCTTGAAAGAGTCTCCCAGGTTTCGTCATCTATGGGAACGCCATCGCGGAGACGGCGCTGGCGCTCTCGTACCTCCGGGTCGTTCGGAGCCATCACCTGTGTGCCTTCAGCGATTGGGGCGCTCGAGCGGACGTAATCCAGCTGGGAGTCAACCTCCCTTCTGAACTGCTCAAGAGGCCGAACGGCCTGGACGTCAATCGCGATGAAGACGAAACCGTTTAACGGGGTGTGGACGTAGTCGAGCGGCCTCGCGTAGCCCGCACCACTCAAGACCCCAGCCAGAGAATCCACGACCAGGCTGAGCCCATATCCCTTGTACCCAGCTGCGGGCAAAATCGATCCGGGCGGTACTCCATAGAATTCCGCTGGATCGGTGATCGATCGACCGTCGGCATTGATTGCCCAGCCTGGAGGCAGCGGTTCTTTCCGGCGGAACTTTACCTTGATCTTGCCCTCAGCCGCCGCCGAAGTGGACATGTCGATCACCAAAGGATAAGTCCCTGTGGGAATGCCCCAAGCCAGCGGATTCGTTGCCAGCCGGGGCTCTTTGCCTCCGTACGGCACAACCAGCTGGCCCGCACCTTGGGAATTGCAACAAAGAAATCCGATGAATCCTTCGGCAGCTACCGCTTCGACATAGGCACCGAGCCGGCCAATGTGTGCGGAGTTCTTGGCGACAACCATGCCGATCCCGTGGGTCCTGGCCTTCTGAACTGCCATCGCGCTTGCCCTAGACGCGGTCCGTGGGCCGAACGTCTGGTGGCCATCAAGCCAGGCAATGGCTCCCACATCCAGGAGCACTTCCATTCGGTCTTCCTTGGCGATTCGCCCGTCGCGCAAATAATCGACGTAGAAGCTAACCCGGACGACTCCGTGCGAGTCGACTCCGACGAGATTCGATTCCACCAGGTGATCGGCGACACAAGCTGCAATGTCATCCGTCACGCCTGCGTGGCGAAGAATCGCTGCTGACCACTCTCTGAGCTTCCTGGCATCGACATTGGGCATTGGTCTAGTCCCTGCCTCAGCCTTGGTCGAGGCCGCAAGCCTGAGCTTTTTGAGCCATCAAACGCAGCCTCCTCCAGCGGCTCGCTCGAGAACCACGCGAATCATCGCTGCCTTTGAATCACGCGCAAATTTCTTCTGAAGCAGTCTGCTCACCGGTCGTGCGACCTTCGCTTGCCACTGCTGTGGCCGAGAGAAAGCCAGAATGTCATACGAGACGCTGTCGTCTTCGGACGACCAGTCGACTGAGAATCTCTCTTCTCCTTGTTCGGCGTGATCCCGCAACGTTCCATAAGCGAATCCATAGCTTCGGTCGTCATTGAAGACATACACGACGCGAGAGGAGTTCAACGACCAAAACCCGAAGTGACGAGCCAAAACTGCAACCGTAGCGCCGGCACGAATCGCAGTGTTGGAATCGAAAAGCTCTAGCCAACCGAGCTGGAACATTTGCCAATGCCGAAGCGCCTGCACCGCGTGGCAAAACGCTTCCGGCCCGGCTCCCAATTTCACTCGATTGCGGTCGATCGCGTAACCTGTGGGGAGTTTCCCACGAGTCGCCCCGACCTCCGCATAAGAAAACGGAGATTCCTGTTGCGAGGCCAGGAAGGCTTCGATCTCAAGGCACGACGGTCTTCGCAAGCAGAACATGGCTTTGCCCAGTGCTTACTCGGCTGAGGCTCGCACGCTTCTTCGAAGAGAATGGCAGCAACGCTCCCTGTTTTCTTGTTCCGCTGAACCCTAGCATCCGGAACTGGCGGGAGTCCGTTGCATGCCCGACCTGGCGATTGTGACGCATTCATCACCGGGACAGAGCTTGGAGGCTCACGCTGCGGCCTGATTGCCGCAGAACTTGTTCGGTCAAGTTCCCGCGACCGGGAACGAACGCTGAGAAGCGTTGGCACGCTATCCTATTGCTATGTGAGAGTCTCAATGTCAAGCGCATTCGGCTCGCTCGCAGGTTGCCTTCTTGCGCAACGATGATGCCTAATTGCGCTGGCGATCGTCTCGCTGTCGCCTCCCTCGAAATAGGCGCGGCTACGCTTGGTGCGGGAGAACTGAGCAGGGCAAACGCATCTAAATTTAGCCCAATAGGAGCTGGAGGAGGTAATCGTTGTCCCCGCCCGCTCTGAGGCGCTTTCCTTTGACGCCTTGCTTGGGGGTTTGTTCTTTCTTGAGGAGGTTGATCG
>VFZK01000304.1 GCA_016871215.1 Acidimicrobiia bacterium
CCGCGCTGCCCAACACCTCTTGCACCATCTCATCGTCCCGCACGTATCTCACATGGTGCATTCGCGCAAAACCTAAGTAAAACATCAACACGGTCCCCATCACGAATTGGGCATTACTCAGACTCGCCGGCTGCCGCTTGACCGTTAGCTTCTCGTACAGCAGCTGCACAAACTCCAGCTTCTCCAACAACGCCGCCAGCGGTAACAGGCCGCCGTACGGGGTCAGCACCCCGCCTCCAAAGTCGTACCGGGTGGCCGCCCCGATTTTATTGGCTTTCCCCCGCGTTCTTTCTTTTCCGCTCGCAACGGCCTTTTCAGACCTCGGCGCTTTTGCTATCTTCTCCATTCGGGAGTGCTCCTTTCCTTGATCGCTCTATCAAGTCTGGATAGGTCGTCTTTGCAAACCGCCTATCCTAGGGCACTCCCGCTTTCCTTTCAATCCCTCCGTTCCGGTTCAGTCGCTATAAGCCCGCTCGGCGCATAATCTGGGTGGAAAGGAAGTGTGCAGAGGTGGTGTTGACTCGGCTTGCCGGAAGAGCGGACCCGCCCGTTAATCCCCCAGGCAGATGCCTAGTCCCCGAGCCGTGTGCACCATCGGGTCGTCAAGCTCCACGTAGTGGTAGTTTGCGATGGCCTCTTTGATTGGCAGCGACACAATCTTGGGATAGTCGCTGGCGACCATGCAGCCGAACTTCTCTTCTTTGATGAGATCGACTGCGGCGATGCCGAACTGAGTCGCGAGAATCCGGTCGAAAGCGCATGGCGATCCGCCGCGCTGCAGATGGCCGAGCACCGTGACGCGGGCCTCGATCTCCGGCATTTGTTTTCTGATCTGGCCGACGAAGAAGCGTCCGATGCCTCCCAGCATGCGGTTGTGATAGCCGGCTTCCTCGCTCTGGGTCACTACGACATGGCCTCCGGCGGGCCGGGCGCCTTCGGCCACCACGACGATCACGAAGCCCCGCCCGGAGCGGAAACGCTCGTCAATCTTGCGCTTCACACTCTCGATGCTGTAAGGGATCTCGGGAATCAAAGCAATATCCGCGCCTCCGGCAATAGCTGCGGCCAAACCGATCCAGCCCGCATCGCGTCCCATCACCTCCAGCACCATCATCCGGTTGTGGCTTTCAGCGGTGGTGACGAGTTTGTCGACCGCGTCTGTAGCCACCTCCACCGCCGTTTGGTAGCCGAAGGTAAAATCTGTCGCTGAGAGGTCATTATCGATGGTTTTGGGAACACCGATGATGTTCAGCCCCTTCTCGAACAACGCTTGTGAAATGCGCTGCGACCCGTCGCCGCCAATATTGATCACCGCTTCGATGCCTTGGTATTGCAGCCGGCGCAGGAGCTCATCCGACCGGTCCTCGGACCCCCAGGTTCCGTCGGGCCGCCTGACGGGCCATTGAAACGGGCCTCCGCGATTCGTGGTGCCAATAATGGTGCCACCGCGGACGTGGATGCCAGAGACCGCTGTCGCATCCAGCACCTTGAGCTGCATCGGCTCCGAAAGCACGCCGTTGAAGGCATCCATACTGCCCAACACCTCCCAGTTGTACTGGCCAGTCGCCTTCTTCACAATAGCTCGCAGAACCGCGTTCAGGCCGGGACAATCGCCACCACCTGTTGCCACGAGAATTCTCTTTCTTCTAGTCATGCCGTACTCCCCTGTTCAAAAGGTCGCAATAGCCCGGGGTTGAAGCTCGAACTTCGAAATCGAACAGATTGTCGTCGCACGGGCGCTCTTAGCCCCCCTGTGCGAGCTCTTCGCCTGCGATCATCATGCGCTGTACCTGATCCAAGCTTCCAGCTTCGCAATAGATCCTCAGCAGCGGTTCGGTTCCGGACTGGCGAAACAGAATCCAACTTTCGTCGTCGAAGACCAGCTTAGTGCCATCCAAGCAGTCCACGCGCTGCAGTACAAGCCCGGAATAACGCTCGGGAGGCTCGTCTTTCAACCTGCTCACGAGATCCTTTCCGAACGCAAGCGGCACATGGAGATCGCGCCTTCGAAAATGAAACTCTCCGAACTCGCTCCAGAGTTCCTGGATGGCGTGCTTGAGGCTATGTCCTCTGTGGGCGACTGCCTCCAACAATAGCAGGCCGATCAGCAGGCCGTCCCGTTCTGGAATGTGGTTCTTGATGCCGACGCCGCCGCTCTCTTCGCCCCCAATCAGGACATCTTCCTGCAGCATGAGGTCAGCGATATTCTTGAACCCGATCGGCACCGTAGCACAGGCAAGCCCCAACTTTCGGCAAATGCGATCGATCATGACGCTCTGTGAGACCGTCTTCACGACTTTGCCCGACCAGCCGCGACGGCGCACCAGGTGCAAGATCAGCAGCGCCAGAATCCGATGGGTGTTGACGTAGTCGCCTTCGCCATCCATGGCGCCGAGCCGGTCGGCATCGCCATCGGTGGCCAACCCCATGGCGGCCTTCGCGTCTAAGACGGCTTTGCGTAGCGCGCCCAGATTCTCTTCCATGGGCTCGGGAAAGACGCCCCCAAAAAGCGGATCTGGACGGTCGCGAATCGTCAGACAATCGATGCCGTGTTCCCTGAGAATTTCTCCCAGAAGCTGCCGGGCGGCTCCATGCATGGCGTCCGCAACAACGCGCAGCTTTGCACGCCGAATGGCCTCGAAATCGACAAGCGATTTGATGTGCTCGAAATACTCCGCTCGCGGACGCACTGCTTCGACTCGGCCGCCACGGTTCTGCACGCGAGACGCCGTTCGATGCAACCGCTCTTCAATCTGTTTCACGATCGCTGGCGTAGCCGACCCGCCGAAAGGCGCCTTGAACTTGATGCCGCAGAACTCCGGCGGATTATGACTCGCGGTGACCATGACGCCGCCCGCCAGCGATCGACATTTGCACTCGTAGGAAACGTACGGTGTGGGGAACGGGCGATCGAGAAGTTCCGCCTGAAGCCCGTTAGAGGCAAGCACCTCCGCCACGCGCCTGGCAAACTGTTCCGCCATGAAGCGGCAGTCGTATCCCACCAGGACCGTTCGGGAAGTCGGTTGCTGCGATTCAATGTAATCGGCAATCGCCTGGGTCACCACCTCCACATTGTCGAAGGTGAAGTCGCGACCGATGACCCCGCGCCAACCGTCCGTGCCAAACTGGATCTGAGACAAGGTGACCCTCGATTCGCACCAGAATGCATTGCCGAAGCTGACTGAAAGGAAGAGCCCCCTGCGTGGACGTGAAATAGTGCGCTGAACCGTCGAACCCGGTTCGTTTGAGGCACAGCGCCCTGACGGCGCGGTGCGGGCGCTTACCCGGCTTTCCGCGCAGTTCCCTCGGAGGTGAGCCAACTGTAGTCGGCCACCGCGGACTGGTCGCCGAGCACCACTCCTGGCGAAACCGTCACATTACGTCCGATCTTGCAGTTCCTTCCGACAATGCAGCCGGCCAGCCGGGCATTGTCTCCCACCGAAACACCTGACCACAAAACACAACTCTCGACGATCGCATTTGCCCCGATCCAGCACCCATCGCCCAGTGAGGACGACTCGACTTCAGCGCCTTCTCCGATCTGTACGCCGGGTGCGAAATGGCTGTTACGATCGATACGGGCGGTGGCAGTCACGGACGGCGCACACGCCGCCAGCGGCATCGGCGGATGAAAGCGCCCCTGCAATATGTCCTGGTGCACCTGCAGGTACTTCTGTGGCGTACCGATGTCGATCCAGTATCCGTCTGAGACAAAGGCGTAAACTGGCCGCCCAGTTCGCAACAATCCTGGAAACACACCCCGTTCGAAAGAGTAGTTCTCGCCGTTTGGGATCACACTGAGAACTTCAGGTTCAAGCACGTAAGTGCCGGCGTTTATCGTGTCGCAAGTGATTTCATGGGCGGAGGGCTTTTCCAGGAATCGCGTGATGCGCCCGCCTTCCGCCGTTTCCACCAGTCCATAGGCCGATGGATTCTGGACGCGAGTGAGCACGAGCGTCGCCGTCGCCTGATGTTGCTCGTGCTGTCTGAGCACCGCCGTCAGGTCGAGATCGCAGAGAATGTCGCCATTGAAAACGATGGTCGGACCATCGAGCAGCGCTTCGGCATTCTTGTAGGCGCCACCCGTGCCGAGCGGACTTTGCTCGACCACATAGTGGATCTTCATGCCGATGTTCGACCCATCGCCAAGCACTGCTTCGATCTTCTGTGGTTGGTAGCCCAAGCTCAAAACCACTTCGCTAACGCCGTGCGTGTGGAGCAACTCCAGTTGGTACCTCAAGAACGGGACGTTGACCACTGGTACGACGGGCTTGGGAAGAGCCAACGTCAGCGGTCGCAGCCGCGTGCCTTCACCGCCTGCAAGTATCAGCGCTTTCATTCTATCTTCCGTTCCAACCATGGCCGCAGGCCTGCACACACTGTTCGCACCTGGGCGGAACCGTTGCAAGCTGAAACCACTTCGGTCATTTCGTGGGCGTTCGAAGGCTTTCGGACCGTCAAGGGTCCGAGAGGCAGGCTGTTTTACAGCGTCCAGCCCTTTCGATACGAGTCCTTCACTCGGCGGTTTGCTTCGGAGTGATTAGTGATTTTTATCTTCTCGCCATCCCAAAGGAGCTTCCCATCGAAGCGCTGCGCAATAACCCCAAGCAGCACAAGCTCCGTAAACGGTCCTGCGTAGTCGAAGTTCGAGCAGGCGGGTTCACCGCCTTTGCAGGCGCGAAGCCAATCTCGATAATGCCCGGGTGACCGCGTCAAGATCGGATCGGGGAATTTGTAATCTTTCATGCGGCTGTCGGGCAGCAGGCGGGTTCGTTCGCCATAAGTCCCCGTCGTAATGACGCCCTTGTCGCCCACAAACAGAGACCCGTTGCTTCCGTCGCCCAGCTTGGTGGCATCGTCGACGCCTTCAGGGCGAGGCGGCATTTCTCCACCGTCGTACCAGGTGACCGTCACTGGCAGCATCTTCCCACGAGCTGGGAATTCAAAACGAATAACGGACTTGTTCGGAAAGCACAGCTCGGTCCGGCCCTCTTGGCGCAAGCATTCGACGCTCGTGGGGAAGCCGAGTTGCAGCGCCCAGTTGGCAGGGTCGAGGATGTGGCATGCCATGTCGCCCAAGGCGCCGCAGCCAAAATCGAAGAACCCGCGCCACTTGAATGGAGCGTACTCCGGGCTAAACGGGCGCTGGCTGGCAGGCCCCAGCCAGACATCCCAATCCATTGTCTCCGGGACTGGCTCGGCGGCGGGCGCCTGTTTCAGTCCCTGCGGCCAGAGTGGCCGGTTGGTCCAGGCGTGGACCTGTTTCACGTTTCCAATCTCGCCCGCCCAGATCATTTCGCACAACTGTCGCGCGCCCTCGTTGGAGTGGCCTTGGTTGCCCATCTGAGTTGCAACCTTGTATTTTCGCGCTGCCTCTTGCAGTTTGCGGGCCTCCCAAACACAGTGGGTTAAGGGCTTCTGAACGTAGACGTGCTTTCCTCGTTCCATTGCCCACATCGCGGCGACCGCGTGCGTGTGATCAGGCGTCGAAATCGTAACCGCCTCGATGTCTTTCTGCTGGTCTAACATTCTTCGGAAGTCTTTGTACTGCTTCGCGTTCGGATACTTCGCAAAAGTCTTGGCCGCGTTCTTCCAGTCTGCATCGCACAGGGCGACGATGTTCTCGCTCTTGCAACCATCGATGTCAGAGGCGCCTTTGCCTCCGGCCCCGATCGCAGCGACGTTCAGTTTCTCGTTGGGCGACTTGTAGCCCAAACGCCTGAGGCTGGCCGGGCGACCCAGCGCCGAGCCGGCACACAGTGACGCTGCGCTGCACATAAAGAAGAATCGGCGTGATACCTTTTTGCCACTCATTTCGAATCCTCGTGCCCTCGAATTGCTGCCGGATGTTACCACAACAGGCGCGCCTCCACTCGGTGTGGGCATCGATTCTGATTGCCGTCAAGATCGGGAACGCTCTCCTGCGGTCGGGTGCTGAAAGGCTCCGTTTGCGCACAATCAGCAGCACTAGCGCCAGCAAGGTCCCGCGTGGACACAGCGATCGATGGGACTTCACTGGAATCGAAACCAAACCGAATCCGGCTGCCCTGCCGCCCAACTTGGAGAGGTTGTCGGGCGCTTGCGCCGCACATTAACACCCATCTACTTGACTCGACGCACTGAAGCCTGCCGCTCTTCTCAACGAACCTGCCGGCGCAAAGTTCCTTCTACCCAGATTATGCGCCGAGCGGGCTTATAGCGACTGAACCGGAACGGAGGGATTGAAAGGAAAGCGGGAGTGCCCTAGGATAGGCGGTTTGCAAAGACGACCTATCCAGACTTGATAGAGCGATCAAGGAAAGGAGCACTCCCGAATGGAGAAGATAGCAAAAGCGCCGAGGTCTGAAAAGGCCGTTGCGAGCGGAAAAGAAAGAACGCGGGGGAAAGCCAATAAAATCGGGGCGGCCACCCGGTACGACTTTGGAGGCGGGGTGCTGACCCCGTACGGCGGCCTGTTACCGCTGGCGGCGTTGTTGGAGAAGCTGGAGTTTGTGCAGCTGCTGTACGAGAAGCTAACGGTCAAGCGGCAGCCGGCGAGTCTGAGTAATGCCCAATTCGTGATGGGGACCGTGTTGATGTTTTACTTAGGTTTTGCGCGAATGCACCATGTGAGATACGTGCGGGACGATGAGATGGTGCAAGAGGTGTTGGGCAGCGCGG
>VFZK01000305.1 GCA_016871215.1 Acidimicrobiia bacterium
ACCTGCACCTTGGACTGGTAGCCCATGGGTGTCTCCTCCCGAAAGAATTAGGATAGAGACAGTATATCATAGCGATATAACTAGTCAAGACTTTTTTGAATCTTTTTAATTTTTTCACACCTCCAGGAGGGACCGCTTTCACTGAGTTGACAGGAACCTGGCGCTCAGGCCATCAGTCATTCACGCACCCAGACAGATTGTGTTAGGCTGGTGTGGGTTTGTGGATATCAAACGAAGGTAGCGAAGAGATGATTGTTGTGCTTTGTGGGGAAGCACTGCCACTGAAGGCCGGGCTCATCCAACATTTAGTACAGAAGAGCTTTTACCTGCGTTCGGGCCAGGAGTTCGACGGATTGGAGCCCGACAAGAATTACGTCGTCGATGGGCCGGCTTCCGTGCCGGGACTCCAGCCGTGGAGGGATCGAGGATCCCTGATCGTTTGGGTTGCACCCAATAGCCAGCCAGCCGCCAAAGGCGAACGAGTCATCGCAAACGAAACACCTGAGTCCGACGCCTGGGAAGTCCTGAACCAGTGGATCCTGGCCGCGATGCGCGAGCAGGAGCGGCCAGGCTGGGACGAGTACTTCATGAAGATCGCGCAGGTAGCGTCCATGCGGTCGAACTGCATCAAGCGGAAAGTTGGGGCGGTCATCGTCCGCGATCGGCGGGTCGTTTCCACCGGCTACAATGGCACGCCACGAGGCACCAGGAACTGCAACGAAGGGGGCTGCCCCCGCTGCAACAGCCTTGCCAGCAGCGGCACCCGGCTGGACGAGTGTTTGTGTTCCCACGCAGAGGAGAACGCCATCGTCCAAGCGGCTTATCACGGCACCAGCGTCAAGGACGGCATTCTCTATACGACCTTTGCCCCCTGTTTGATGTGCTCCAAGATGATCATCAATAGTGGAATCATCGAGGTCGTCTTCAATGTAGACTACCCACTTAACGACACTTCGTTTCAGCTCTTCGCACAAGCCGGCATCAGAATCCGGCAGCACCGCCTATCGTAGCGTCACTGACGTTCGCAAGCGTCATGACCATAAGTTCAGCACAACGCCGTCGGCCCATCGAAGTCGGACCCACGGCGTTACGCGCGGGCCGCGCACAGCCAATCCCCGATTGAACGACAAGGAGGCGATATGTCCCTGATCAAGAGATTGTTTGGCCTGGACGTGGCTTCCCATTTGGAACGAGCCGACCGATATGAGCGCGCAGGAAAAATCGGGATGGCGCAACTCGAGCTCGAAGGGTTGTTCGAAATCGCCGGACCAGACGACGCGTTACGGAAGCAGATCAATGCACGAATGGACGCGCTGGCGGAAAAACTGCAAGAAGACGCCGAAGCTCGAGGCGTGGAAGCTCTCAAAGCGGGCAACCTCCAGCAGGCTCGCTACTACTTTAACGTGGCTCTTTCCAAACTCGGCGAGGAAAGCCCGGCCGGCAAACGCATTCTCGAGCTGCTGAGCTCGCTTCCAGACGAGCCGATCGAAGGCAACCTGGAGAACGTGCTGTTTGGAACCGACGCGGGAGTCGACTTTGTCGACCGGCAGCGGACGCTCGAATTCTGGAAGTCGGGCTTCCCTCCCTACAAAGAGGACTATTATTTCAACAAGGCGCTAAACTCAGAGCTGGTGCTGGCACAATCGGAGCAGGTAGCAAAGTGCCCGGAGGATGCCGACGCTCGCTTTAATTTTGGCGTCACGTTGGCTCAGCTTGGGTTGGTGAACAAGGCGCTCGATCAGATTTGCCGTTTCGTCGAAATGAAGCCTGACGACCGGGACGGTCGCTATTTTCTGGCCAATCTTCTCGCCGACCAAGGCTATGACGACGAAGCGGTGCGTGAGTTTGAGAAAACGATTGCGCTCGACCCTGGCTTCCACGAGGCCTATCTCTATCTTGGGAAGCACTATCTCAACCTGGATGACACGCAGCAAGCCGAACGCATCTTCACCCACCTGTTGAGCCTGGAGCCTGAAGGTGAGTTAGCCGAGGAAGCTCGCGCTCAACTCGATGGGATCCATGGTGAGAGCCAGACGCGCAAAGCAAAGTCTTAGAGCGCTTGATGCAGTCGTGTCGGTCTGACCCTGCAGGAATGTAGATCTTTTTCTACTCTCGCTCCCGTAAGCTACGGGCGCAGCGGAATCCGATATTAGGGCTGCGTTCAGCTGGGCGGGCCCAACTCCGGTACGCACAGGTGAGGAACTTCGGAACGTCAGCCCAGGACCCACCTCGCAAGACGCGATAGAGACCCTTTTCAGGTCCGTGGGGGTTCTGCTCCGGTGCCCTCCCGTAGTAATCCTTCTCGTACCAGTCGGCGCACCATTCCCACACGTTGCCGCTCATGTCGTACAGTCCAAAATAGTTCGGCGCAAAGCACTTCACCGGCCCAGGGCCGTCTAGCGTGTCAAAACAGGCATCCTGTGCCGTGGGTGGGCGGTTGCCCCATGGATAGATGATTCCAATCGCCAGGCCGCGGCAGGCGCGTTCCCATTCGGCTTCGCTGGGTAGGCGCTTACCCAGCGATCGGCAATAAGCATTGGCCTCGTCCCAGGTAACGTTTACTACCGGGACGTTTTCTTTTCCCTGCGGGATTTTCCCTCCCGGCCAGTGATGCGGAGCTCGTCGGCCGGATTGTTTCACAAAGGCGGCGTATTGAGCGTTGGTCACTTCGTGCTCGTCCAGATAAAAGGCGTCCAATGAAATCTCGCGCGTTGGAAGGTCATCGCGCAGCAGGGTGGGGAACCACTTCAGCCTTTCATCTGGTAGCGGATGAGAGCGCCCGCGCAGAAACGTACCCGCTGGAACAAAGACCATGCCGGAAGGCGAGACAGCCTCAAGAAGAAGCACAGCGAGAGTCCACACGCATGCGGAAAGAAAAACAATCCTCATTTGACGATGCTGCGTTGGCGGTTTTCGACGCGGAATGAAGGGCAACGGTCGGTGGAGTAATTGATGGAAAGAAGACAGGAAAAACTCAGATACCCGAACCCCATGAATCTGCGACACTCACCCGTAGATGACGCGAAGCTCATCGGTTGGGATGATGCCGTTGGGGCCTAGGGGATCGACATAAACGTAAGTCCGCCCAGAAGGAGTGTTGCGAATTTCCTTGGTCCAATCAATGCCGAGCGCGGACAGCATGGTTGCCACAACATTTTCGATTCTGGGCTGCTCGGTCAAGTGCCACCCAGGATCGGTGCACTTTGAGCCTTCTTTGTTCGTCAGCCCAAACACGGTGCCACCCTTCACGCCAGCGCCCGCAAAAAGCGCGGGGAAGCATTTGTTGTAATGATCCCGCCCCGCCATGTTGTTCAGAGCACCGGGAGTACGGCCGAACTCTGGCATGGCAACCACGAGCGTCTCATCCAAGAGAGTCTGACCGGGTTGCGATTTCGATGGGATCTGGCCGAGATCTTCCAGGAAGCTGGCAAAGGCCGGGTCGAATTCCGCACAAAGCACGTAGTGGTTGCTTTTTGCATTACGATCCCAGATCTGGACGTGGTGATCCCAACCAGGGTGGCAGATATGGATATAGTGCGTCCCGGCATCCTGCGACAACACATTGCGTGCCAGCACACAAGAAATGCCCACCGGGGTATTCCCGTAGCGCTTTCGGTCCTCTTCGCTCACAGTAAAAGCCGCAGGCCAGCGTGGATCGGAAAGAAGCCTGTGAGCCGTATCGTAGTAGCTTTCGTAGCCCGCCATGTCACGACCATAGCTGGCCAGCCGTGACCGGCTGCGGTCGCGCAGCTTTGCCAATAGGCGCCACCGCTCCTCGAGCAACTCTACCGCTTGCTGGTCCAGCGCCATTCCACTAACTGCCGACTCGGGGTTTATGTCGACAACCGAAAATTGAGGTGGCAGGAACCCAGCGGAAAGGGCGCCCGGGGAGGCCTTCTCAAGGTTGAAGGCCATGTAAATGGGAAATGTATCCTGGGCATGACGGCGCGGCTCAAGCTCCATGGCAATAACCGAACCGATCGCAGGCACTTCACGGGCAAATGCGACATTCAATTGCCGGCCGGTCTGCAGATAATACTGGCCGCGGAAGTGGACCTCCTCGTGGCTAGAGAGACCCCGCAGAATCGAGATCTGGTTCATCTGCAATTCTAGCCTGGGGAACAGCAGATGAGACAGCTCAAGGTCGGAGGAGAGTTTGCGCACGTCCAGGTCTTTCGGAGAGCCCGGGTTTTCCTTGAAATCAAATGACTCGATATGACTGATAGCTCCAGAGATTTCCAAGAAGATCACGTTACGCGCATTGCCGCGCGGCTGGGCCCTTCCACTGGTGGCGCCGACTTTCAATGGCCAGACGGCATCCGCTGAGGCACAAAGTAGCCCCCATCCCCCAAGCTTGAGCAGCTCACGGCGGGTGGGGAAAAGATCGCCAAGGGTTCGTGGAACGTTCATGTTAGTTCCGTTGCTTTGAACCGCAGCCCGTCATGAAGAAGGCGAATCGCAGCGCCGCTGCCATTCGCGTTGCTTCCGGTCAGTAGTTGAAGAAGAATTCCGTCATGTTGATCAGCGCCCACTGCAAGTTCTGGGCGCCCTGCACTCGGCCGCTGGACAAAGCCGCCAGGGCCACCTGCCGCTCGTCGTCCAACGGCGGGCGCCCCAGTGTGCTGAGAAACAGCTCCTCGATCACCCGGCTGTCGTCGCTTTCCTGATCCAGCAAACGCCCCAACTTGCCGTCCTTTTCTGCCTTGACGCGATCCATCACGACCGGCGACTGCATCAAGAGCAGCGGCTGAAGCGGTGAACCAACAGCCAGCCGGGGCGGGTTGTTGCGGTTCGACTGGCCGAAGGTCTGCATGAAATGGCGAATGTCTCCGCTGCCCGCGGGGCCGCTTAGTTGCATGGCCATGCCGACCTGGTTATTGCCGAATTTGAAACTGGCTGGCCGACCGGTGGCCACAGCAATAGCATCGTGGAGCTCCTCTGCTGTTAGCAGCCGGACGAACTTGCGGGCAAAATAAGTCCCGAAACGTTCCTTCCAGTCTCCATCAAACCGGGCTGATAGCTGGTAAGCGTTTGAGCGGCAAATCGTGCGTAGCAGGTGCTTCACGCTGTAGCGGCTCTTGCGAAAGTCCGAAGCCAGGGCTTCCAACAACTCCGGATGGCTCGGCTGGAGGTCCCAACCTTTGGGAAGCTGACGAGGGTCCTGGCGAGCCAAATCGAATTCGTCGTAGGGCTCCACGATGCCGCGGCTCATCAAGCGCCACCAGAAGAGATTTACAGCGGCACGAGCAAACTGCGGGTGAGCTGTCAGCAGCCGCCCCAGTTCCTCTCGGGGCTCGGCACCGGCTTTGGGCTTTGCGCCAGTCAATATGAAGGCTGAATCTTTTGGCCCGCCGGTGCGAGGGACCCGGATCATGCTAGGGCCCTCGGTATCATAACCGGGGTTTTGGTCATCAATCAGGAATTCACCGGACTGCGGCTTCCCATCTTCCCAGTACATCAGGTAACGGCTGCGGCCCAGGAAGGAAGCGTACTGGAAAAACTCTTCACGCGTCTTGCGACTAAGCCAGACGTTGACTTTTTCCAGATGACCGCCACCATCGTGGCAGGAAATGCATGACAGGTTGACTCCGAGGAATGTCTTGGCATAAAGGATGGCTAACTCATCGTCGGTGTCCAGCTGTTGGACCATTCCGAAATCGTCGCCGTCTTTTGGCTGGGGCTGCCCCTGGACGTGCTCGCGCGCAATGACGTTGGCCGCTGCCACGACATGATTGCTCTTGGCTGAAGCTGCCACGATCGCCCGGGCAACGTCATCGTATGGCCGGTCGGCACGCAGGTTTTCTTTCATCCAATAATGGAAAAGATTCTGCCCTCTCCCCATCTTTCCATTAGCGCGGAACAGGTCCATGAAGAAGTACGCCCACTTATGCACGTAGGCTTCGCTCTCCAACAGCCCGTCGATTAACTGGTCGCGTTTATGAGGGTTTGGATCCGCCAGAAAGACCCGAATCTCAGTTGGCTCCGGAATACGGCCGGTCAGGTCCAGAGTGACGCGGCGAAGAAACTCTCCATCATTGGATGATGGCGCATGGGGCACGCCGTCACGGGCAATTTTTCCGAAGATGAAGTGGTCAACAAAGTTCCGCGGTGTAACCCCAGCCAAAGATGTAGCGCCAGAGGCTCTGGGTAAGCTCTTGGCAATCCGTTCGGTCAACTCGGCTGGGTCTGAGTTATCCCGCTTCTGAAAGAGTGGCGCATGGGCCTCTGCGAAACGGTCAGACGACATGCTCTCCTCACGTGGGCGAGGACGGTCGGCGCCCAACACGGAGAAAACCGTCAACAAGATGGCCAAAGGAACCAGGAATCGATGCATCAGCGGCCTCAGGTAGGACTCCAGATAGTAGAAGATGAAAAAGCTTCCCTTTTTTGAGGGGATTTGTCAATGCGGCAGCAGCATTGTCGCACGGCCCCGTCAAAGTCGGAGGCCGATGAGGCGCAAGACTTGGGGGCCGAGGCGGGCGCAATGGCGGAGCGCAGGGGCGATGTAGCGGGCACCGGCCATACGGAGCAGCGAGATGGCCAAGTTGCGCAGAGAAGCCATGACCTGTGCGCCCATCCCTTTGCGGACTTGGGAGC
>VFZK01000306.1 GCA_016871215.1 Acidimicrobiia bacterium
TTGAGTCGAGGTCGAGCCCTTGCTAACGCGCGGGCTACTGATTTGGCCCACGCGGTTGTTTAGTAGCCTGACCGTAAGGGACGGCTCACGACTTTGACGGGACCCTGCTGCGTCGGCATTTCCGCCTTCCTTTTTGAAAACCCGGCTTCTATAATCCAACGCGGCCATCGTTCTTGTGGGCTCCACTGACTCAGGCCTGTTCAGCTATGAGCATCGCTCCAGGGGACGTACTCGCACTGGTTCTCGGCGGCGGCAAGGGAGAACGTCTCTTTCCGCTCACCCGGCGCCGATCTAAGCCTGCGGTCCCACTTGCCGGAAAATACCGCATCGTCGATATCCCCTTGAGCAACTGCATCAATTCGGACATCCGCCGGGTCTTCGTTCTGACCCAGTTCAACTCAGCCTCGCTCAACCGCCACATCGCCCGGACGTACCGCTTCGACAATTTCAGCGAAGGCTTCGTCAACATCCTGGCCGCTGAGCAGACGCCTGACAATCCACACTGGTTTCAAGGCACAGCCGACGCCGTGCGGCAAAGTATCCGCCACTTTGCCGACGTCGACGTCACCCATATTCTGATTCTGTCGGGCGACCAGCTTTACCAGATGGACTATCGGAAGCTGCTGCAATTTCACGCCGGGAGCCGTGCCGATATCACCGTGCCCACGATTCCCGTCAACGCCGACCAAGCCCCCGCTTTCGGCATTTTGAAGTCGAACGAAGACAAGCAAATTGTGCTGTTTCGCGAAAAGCCTCCACGCGACGAGCTGGACGGGCTGGAAAGCGAATTGTCAGGAGAATACGACGCCGAGCAGTTCCCCGGTGGGAAAGCCTACCTCGCTTCAATGGGGATTTACGTTTTCAGCAAGGAGTTCCTGACAAAGATTCTCAGCGAAACGGACGAGCATGACTTTGGGAGCAACATTATTCCCTCTTCCATCGACCGGTACCGGGCGATGAGCTTTCCGTTTTTCGGCTACTGGACCGACATTGGGACCATTCGCTCGTTTTACGAAGCCAATCTCGATCTGACGGCGACGCTCCCGAAGTTCAACTTCTACAACTCCCAGAGCCCGATCTATACCCGTACGCGCCTGCTTCCGGGCTCGAAGATGAACAACTGCAATCTACACCAATGTGTGATTGCGGACGGTTGCTTCCTGAACGGAGCCGACATCAAACACTCGATCATCGGCCTGCGCAGCCGCATCGGCGAGGGCACGACGATCGCGAACTCCTACATCATGGGGGCGGACTATTACGAGACGATCGAGGAGATCAAGGAGAACGCTCAACACGGTGTTCCCAACATCGGGGTTGGGAATCATGCGACGATCGTCAATGCCATCATCGACAAGAACGCCCGCATCGGCGATAACGTCATGATCATCAATTCGCGGGGTCTCGAGCACCACGACGGTGAAAACTTTTTTGTGCGCGACCGGATTGTGGTGATCCCCAAGAATGCGGTCATCCCGAACGGCACAATCATCTGAGCCTCCAGGGCCGGCCGGAAATCCACTCGGGAGTTCGTGCCAACTCCGGCTGCCGCTTGCCTGCCGGCCAACGGTCTCCTCATGGGCTTTTGGCCCAGCCACGCATGGCCGCCCCATCTGCCGCCACTAGACTTGCCGCTTTCTTTGCTCTGAACCAGAACACCTCCCTGCTACTCGCAGCCCTCGTGGCAATGGGCTTTGCCGAAGAACTCTGGATGCGCTTTCTTCCGAAGTATTTGGCAAGCCTCGGCGCTACTGTCTGGGCCATCGGGATATTTGACGCCATCAAGACCTGGATCGGCGCCATTTACGCTTATCCCGGCGGTTTGATCACCGATCGATGGGGTCTGCGCAAAGCCCTCTGTCTGTTTACGCTGCTCAGCGTGGCAGGCTACGTCTGCCTGCTCGCCAGTCCCTCTTGGAGAGGCGTTCTGCTGTCGGCATTCCTCTTTCTCTCGTGGACCAGCTTTTCACTGCCGGCAACATTTTCGCTGGTGGGCAGCAGCTTGGCCGCAAACCAGCACGCGATGGGCCTCGGCGTTCAGGCAACGCTGAAGCGCATTCCGATCGTCCTTGGACCGGTGGCAGGAGGAGTCCTCATCGACCGCTTGGGAATCATCTCAGGGCTTCGGCTTGGAGTGGTTGTCGCCTTGGTCCTGGGGATCGTGACCATGGGCATTCAATGGCGTATCCGGGATCGCCCAAGCTTTCAGTCTGCGGCCGCACGGCTCTCGTTCTGGCGTCTGGCTCGATCGTTCAGCCCGACCCTCCGGCGTCTGCTGCTCTCAGACATCCTGGTTCGCATTTGCGAGCGGATTCCTTATGCGTGGGTCATCCTCTACGCGATGGACAAGCTAGGGCTGACGGCCACTCAATTTGGAGTCTTGACGGCAATCGAAACGACGACGGCAATGGCATGCCTGATCCCCGTTGCCTACCTCTCCGACCGCTACGGCCGCGAACCTTTCGTTATCGCCACGTTTGTCTTTTTCACACTCTTTCCGATTTCTCTGCTGGCTGCGCACGATTTCCAAGGGCTCTGCGCCGCCTTTGTCATTCGCGGTTTGAAGGAGTTCGGTGAAGCCGCCAGGAAGTCGTTGATCATTCGACTCTCGCCGGAACCGAGGCGCGGCCAGATCATTGGAACCTATTACTTGATCCGCGATTGTCTGGCAACGGCCGCAGCCTTTGTCGGCGCAGCGCTGTGGGCCATTAGCCCCAACGCAAACTTCATTGGCGCTGCCGCAGCCGGAGCTGCCGGCACATTGATCTACGCCTGGACAGCCCGGCGCACCCTGCCTGCCGGGTAGGGTCTGAATCACTCATCGAGCAGGACTCCATCACACATGCGGAGCACGCGCTTGGCGGCGGCTGCGATCTCAGCTGAGTGCGTCGCCAGCAACACCGCCACCCCAGTCTCTTGGTTCAACTCGCGCAGCAATTCGAGAACGCGAGCGCTGTTGTTCGAATCCAGGTTGCCGGTAGGTTCGTCTGCCAGCAGGAGCGCCGGCTGGTGGGCCACCGCACGAGCCAGAGCGGTGCGCTGCATTTCCCCGCCGGACAGTTGTTGCGGAAAGTGCCGGCGGCGGTGGGAAAGTTCGACGCGATCGATCCACCGGCTGGCTGCTGCTTCAGCCTGGCCTTTCGGCACGCCTGCCAGAAGCATCGGCAGCGCTACATTCTCGGCAACTGTCAACGTCGGCAAAAGATTGAAGAACTGAAAAACGAACCCGATGCGGGTGCGCCTGAGGCGGGTTAACGCAGCATCGTCCAGATCTTGGAGTGGCGTGCCTTCGATGGCAATGCAACCTGAAGTGGGTCGATCCATTGCGCCGCAGAGATGCAACAACGAGGACTTGCCGCACCCCGACGGCCCCATGAGGGCAGTGAAGTCTCCCCTTCCCAGAGTGATACTGGCATGTCTGAGGGCTTGGACCGGCGCCTCGCCACTGTCATAGACCTTGCTCAGGCCAGTCGCTTCGAGAACCAAGCTGCAGTCGCTGTGCATTTCGAGCAGAACCTGCCCACCCAGCGCCGCTGCCATGCCTCATTTCTGAATCGCTCCCTTCAGCTTGCGCTACAATGCAGGTGCGGGGCTCACTCAAGGTATCTTCTCTCGGGAGGAAGAGCAATGAAGATTCTGATTTCTGGCTCCACGGGTCTTGTCGGGTCAGCCTTGGTGGACGCTTTGAAGTCCACCGGCCATGAGACCGTTCGGCTCGTTCGTTCGCGCCCTTCAGGAACGCAGAGCGGCGCGGGACTGGCCAGCTGGGATCCCGCATCCGGGCAGCTCGATCCTTCGAGCCTGCAAGGCCTCGACGCTGCCATTCACCTGGCTGGAGAGAACATTGCGGCCAAACGCTGGACTCCCGAACAGAAGAACAGGATTCGCGAAAGCCGGGTGGCAGGAACTCGACTGTTGGCAGAGGCTCTCGCCAGTCTGGCGAATCCGCCGAAGACGCTGGTGTGCTCGTCGGCCGTTGGCTTCTATGGCGATCGGGCCGATGAAAGACTGAATGAAGACAGCCCACCCGGTTCGGGATTCCTGGCCGATGTCTGCCGCGACTGGGAGGAAGCCGCCAAACCTGCCGCTGACCGGAGAGTTCGAGTTGTCCACCTGCGTATTGGCGTCGTCCTTGCCGCCCACGGGGGCGCCCTTGGCAAAATGTTGGCGCCCTTCCGCCTGGGCATCGCAGGAGTTATTGGCAGTGGGAATCAGTATATGAGCTGGATTTCTCTGGACGACCTGGTGAAAGCCACCATTTTCGCGCTTTCCAGAGATACGCTGCGCGGGCCCGTGAACGCCGTCGCGCCGAATCCAGTGACCAACCGAGAGTTCACCAAAACGCTCGGGCGGGTGCTGCGACGGCCCACGGTGCTGCCGATGCCTGCCTTTGCCGCGCGCCTGGCCTTTGGCGAGATGGCAGACGGGCTGTTGCTAGCCAGCACGCGCGTCGAACCCAGGCGCCTCTCGGAAAACGGTTACCGATTCAGTTTTCCGGAACTGGAAGCAGCACTCAGGCATGCCGTCTGCTCTTGACGCATCTTCATTATTGCAGCAACCCGCGGTGCCTGATGGCGTGCTCGTGGTCCAACAGGGTGTGTGCAAACCGCCGCGACTCCTTGAATGGGAGAGCTGAAACTGGAAGTCCCGAAGCCCGCTGTCCGCAGGTCCCCTGGAGGCATCGATGAAACAGGTCGATTGGTCGTACCATCGCCCCGGCTGAACGTCTTGTGGGCGAACGCAGGAGTTTCTTGCGAAGGCTAAGATTTCTACGAAGCTGCAGGTGGATGCCCGCAAGGCGCCGCTGAGGCAGGAGCAGGCTCTGGCGGCGCTGGCTGAGGTCGACGAGATTTATGTAGCCAAGGGCAAGCGGGTCATCCATGTCGACCTCAAGAAACAGAAGCCCGGCAACGACGCGCTGTTGCCTCTGCTGTTGGGACCTACTGGAAGCCTGCGAGCACCTACGTTGCGCGTCGGCCGGACGCTGCTGGTGGGATTCGATGAGGCTACCTACGGCCAGATTCTTCGCTGAACCGGGTTGTTTCATTCTCAGCGAAGCGTGATTGAATTGCTGAATGCGTTCGGTCGGATTGTCTGGTGGAATCGTTCAGGACGGCAACCCTAGCGCGTGCTCGGGCTAAAGGTCACAGAAGCGGTTCCTCGACCAACTACCGGCTTGCCATTGACAGTCGCAGGTCGAAACCGCCACTGCTTCACCGCTTGTTCGGCCGCAGTTCGGAGCATGGCCTGACCATCGATTGCCCTCGCCGACGCAACCTCCCCTTCGGTATCGACGACAAAGGCCACATGGACAATCCCGCCCAATTTCGTTCTGAGCGCCAACTCCGGATAGACCGGCTGTACCTTCATGATGGGAACTGCCAGGGTCGCCGGTATAGACCGGGCAGACTCCGGTTTGATGTTGTTCGGTGCGCTGGGCGGCAAATCCGGTGGCAGCGGCAGTAGTGTTGGCGGCAGCGTCGACTCGAGAGTTGGCAGACTCTGAATCGTGCGGAGAGCCGGTTTTAGGTTGCCGATGGCAGGAGCAGGCATCCGCTCGAACTGTGCGGCATGAGACGCGGCCGATGGCAGCGCGGGAGTCGGGGCAGTCTTCGGAGTGGGCTCAGCAGCCGAGGACACCGGAACCAGGGCCGTCCAGGGTTCGTCGCCGCCACCGTGCTTAAGCTTAGGCACCCCAGCTTCAGGAGCTTCGGAGCCGTTTCGAAGGCCGCCGCGTGAAGTGGAAGGGTCCAGTGCTAGTAGCAGATCCATCTCGCTTGGAGGCACCGTTGAAACCGACATCGTCTCGATCTCTTGGGAAAGGCCATCACTCCAGCTTTTCCAGATCAAGAGCCCAGCGGTGAGCGACAGAATGGCCACCGAAGCTGCGAATGAGATCCGCCTAGCCCTGGCGGCGCTCGCTGAGGCAGCAAGGATCGAGTTAACATCTCTTTCAAGCTGTTTGGTCGTAAGTGAGGCTGGCGTGGGCGGCTCTGCTTTCGGGGGCAGCGCCTGCTTGTTGCTGGCTTCCCGAACCTCGATCCGGTCTATAGGAGCAACCGTTGAGGCGGCCGGTGGCGCGGCCGAATCGACTGGCTTGCGCTGGACGATCGAGGGCGGAGCAAATAGGTCTCCGAGAGGTTCATCAGTGGCCTTCCCTGCCGTGTGCGTTTCTTGAATTTCGCCAATGTCCCTGCTGAGGAAATCTTCCATGAGTGCGTCCAGGCGCGCGGACGCATCGGTCGGGGAGCCCTTTTCGTCGTGCTTCATCGGATCTCTCCTCGAATCGGAAGCGGTCTTGGGGCGGGCCTTCAGCGCACCCAATATGCGGCTTCTTTGGCAAACGACTCCTGCAGCTCGGCCATGAGTGTCGCGGTAGCTTCTACCGGGATGTTCAGAAAACTGAGCGCCGGATGAGCGGCGAAGTCGAGCGTCTCGCGGGGAGCCCGATAGCCTGCGCCTAAGAGGGTGTTTAAAAACCCTCTGAATGCTGCGCCAGGCGGCGGAGCATCAGGTGAATCATGGCGATCTTGATGAAAGCCTCACTGGTTTCGGGCAAATACTCGTAGTCCTTGCTGAGTCGGCGATAA
>VFZK01000307.1 GCA_016871215.1 Acidimicrobiia bacterium
AGTCGGCGGTTCTGCTCTTCCAGATCTCGAAGGCGTTGCTGGCTAGGCGCTTTCATCCAGCCCAACATAGCAAAGCCGAGTCGATTTGTCCAGCGGTCTTTGTTTACTGACCCCGCTAATCAATGACAAGTAAAGAAGGGCGTGGAATGCTCCTCAACGTTGCTCGCGTGTTCATATGCACTATTGAGTCCAAAGCAGATCAAGCCGATCAATTCGGAAGAATGTCATTGATTTCAAATCGTTTGTGGAAACAGTGACGATGATGCTGATGCAGCCTCAGGAGACGCCAATGAGAAAAACATTTCACCTTGTCAGCAGATGCGTACCAACTCTCGGCGTTACGAGGATTGCCCTTTACCCACTGGCATTTCCCTGAAAACCAAGGCTTTGAGTCGTGACTTGCTAACCTTCACTCGACCTAGGCGGCCGAGCAGCCGTTCCCAAGACATGCCTTGGCTCGCTGCGTTGTACGGAGTCGTTGACGATCCACCGAGCCCACATTGTGGATTAAGAGCGACGCACGGTAGGCAGGCTCCTCACCGATGCTGAGAACAATTCAGAGGGCTCCGGAATGGTTAGGGGAAACAGATGTCCTGTAGACAACCAAGGTCTTCGAAATCTTGTCGTGCCAGGTGAGCCCTTCGGGATCGAAGGCCGCCCAGAGGAATCCAAGCCCGAAGCATCCCAGCGAAACCAAGTAGCCGAAGCAGCGCAGCCAGGCGTCTTGCGGTGTGATGGCACTGCCTGCATAGGTGACCACTTCCAACTCCTCATGATCCATACCGAGGGTCTTGGCGCCGAGGATCGTGAAGGTCACGACATAAGAAAGAAAAATCAGCAACAAGACCAAGCCCATTCCTACTATGGAGGATCGGGTAAACAGCACAAATTCGGGAACAAAGAAAACGATCAATAAGAAAATCAGGAAACAGCCAAACACAAAGAGGGAATCGATGAGTCCAGCTCTCACCCTAGAGCCAAGAGGCGCCGCCGCAAGGCCTGGCCGAATCTCGTCTTCCGATGACTTGGCAACCAGATCTTGACCCGCTTCGAAAGGCAGCGCTGGCTGGTTCAGGTCGATTTCGATTCGCTCGGGTTTCTCGCCTCTGCGTTCAGTTCGCCGACGCCGCGTAGCCAACGCAACATCTGGTGCCGTCGTCCGCGTGGGCGGTTCTATAGGGAGCTCAAGAACCTGCTCGGCCGAGGATGGTTTCGTCCGGTCGATTTTCTCCAGAGCCTTTTCGGCAAGCGGATGGTAGGAACGTCGTGGCGTCAAAGTGCTCTCGGATTCCACTGGCGACGCCCCGGGTCTGACGAACTCGCGCTGGCGAAAATCCCCATTCGGAGTGGTCGTTGGGGCTTCGGAGCCCTCAGAGCTGGTCTCCTCCATGCGATCCAACTTCAGACTTAGCTGTTCGCGCCAGTCCGACTGCGGAGCCGGCGCTCGTTGAGCTTGAGCTCCGCCAGCGGTGGAGGGGTCAGTCCTGAGTCGGCGTAGCTCAATAATGTTTCCTGTTGGTGGCGAAGGCGGACGTGAAGTCGAGTCGATCAGGCTTTTGCAATGGATGCAGAACCTGGCGGAGGGCAGATTCAGCAGACCGCACGTGGGACAATTCATCGTGATCTGGAGGCGGGTTCTAAGCCTGGAAAGCGGTGGCTTGCTCGGCTGCAGAACCGCGCCCAGAGCGATCCTAGCAAAATCGCGGAAGCTGGGCAATGTTGAATTGCAACAGTCTGCATGCTAGATTAGGCGCGGCTCGAAACCGGATGGCCTGGTCGCGCGAACGGTTTCGCGCCTGAGTGCGGTCTGGCTGGAGCCCCGCGCTTCCGAACCTCCCTCCATGTGAGTCGCTTCAACGGACCTCGTTGCCGAAATCACCGTTTCATCTCCTGATGCCGAATGCGAATCTTTCCCACAGCCAGGTGAAACGATCTAGCCTTGGCGTGCTGGGAGCTGTCATCGTCGCCAAGTCGGGCTGGGCGACAATTGCACCAACGTCTGCCTGGCTTACGTCGACGGTCATCCTGGCTGGCTGTCTCCTCGGTCCGGGCTTGCTCGTCGGCCAAAAGCCTGGGCCACCGGCGACCTTGGATCGCCAAGAAGAATTGGCATGGACTGACGTGGATATCACAGCGATCGAACAAAGGAAAATCGGCGAATCCCAGCTCCGAGCCGTCGGCGAGGTGAAGGTCCGCTACCAGGATATGTTGCTGAAAGCAGACGAAGTTTGGGGAAACACTCTCACTCAGGAGGTTGAGGGGCAGGGTCACGTTTACTTCGAGCAAGGCCAGCAGAAAATGTGGGGCGAGCGATTCAAGTTCAACCTGCGAACGAAATTGGGGAGCTTTTACCAGGTGAAGGGCCGCGCAGAGCCGGGCTTCATTTTTGAAGCAGACGAGGTGGAAAAGGTCGGCGACGATCGGTACCGAGTCAGGCACGGCTTCGTGACGGCCTGCGAAGACAAGATCCCCAAGTGGAGTTTCCGGGTTCGCGAGGCCGTCTTTCGGGTGGACCGGCAGGTGAACCTCAGGCATCCGGTTTTCCGCATTAAGAAGATACCGCTCTTTTACAGTCCTTACCTTTACGCACCGACCGCCGAACGCGACCGGCAAACCGGGTTTCTGATCCCTTCCACCGGCAGTTCTACGACGCGTGGCCGCTCGGTGAGCGAGGGCTTCTTTCTGACCCTCGGTCGCAGTGCCGATGTGCTGGCGACCACTGAATACTATTCTTTGCGTGGAGTCGCGGGAGGACTGGAATTCAACGCCCGGCCTAGCGAGCGCAGCATGATTTACGCTCAGGGTTTTTTTGCCAAGGACCGGCTTGGGCAAGGAGGCCAAAGCGCCCAGATTATTTCCGACACCCGGTTTGAAAACGGCTTTCGAGCCGTCGCTGACGTGTACGCTGTCAGCTCACCCGTGTTTCGGCAGGTGTACGGCGACTCCTTTTACAACATCGTGCGCCCCGATGAAATCTCGTCGGCCTTTCTGACCCGTAATTTTTCAACATTCAGTTTTAACGTGTTCGGCGAGCGCCGCTTGACAGAGTTCCCGGAAGGTGCGGTGACCAGCCGAACGTTTCCCAGTTTCAACCTGTTGGCCCACAATCGGCAAGTCAGAGATTGGCCCCTTTACGTTTCGTTCGATGCTTCTGTCGAAGGTCTAAGCCGCTCGGACATCTATCGCTCGACGCCGCCGGTGGTGCAACGTTTTGATCTTTACCCGCGTGTCACGGTGCCTCTGAGAAAGTTCCGGGCTTTCAGCTTCACGCCTTCCTTTGGACTTCGCCAGACGTTTTACTCGGACCAAGCGTCGCCGGAATCGGTCTCCGGTGTTTCTCCCCGGAATTTGGTGCGCACAGCGTTCGATTTCAAAGGCTACTTCAGTGGCCCAAGCTTCGAGAAGGTCTTCGAAGTGGGTGGCAGACGTTACAAGCACGTCGTCGAACCTGAAGTGACGTATCGATACATCAACGGAGTCAGCGAATTGAACCGGATTATTCAATTCGACGAACGCGACATCCTAAGCGACGACAATGAGGTCGAGTACTCAATCGTAAACCGGTTTCTTTCGCGCCGTCCGACTTCCGATGGAGGCTTCACGACCAGCGAATTTCTTTCCATTCGAATCGGGCAGAAATATTTCTTCGATCCGACCTTCGGGGGAGCGTTGGTTCCAGGTCAACGCAACGTTTTCTTTCCGCTGAACACGCTAACAGCGTTTGCTTTTGAGGATGCCTATCGCCGCTTTTCCCCAATCATTACTCGAATACGCTTCACGCCGGCCAGGCGCTACGAAGCCGACTTTCGCATGGACTACGATCAGCAGGCACACAAGGTTCGCGCTGCCAGTGTTTCGGGCGGTCTGTTCATGGGCTTTGGATATGCAGCGCTGACTTACTACAACACCCGCAACCTTCCTCCCACGCAGTTTCCTTCGAACCAGATCCGTGCCACCGTGGCCTATGGCAACTCGCTGCGCCGGGGAGTGAACGCGGCGTTCAGCTCGAACTATGATTTCAACGCCCGCCAGCTCCAGCACAGCACTTCACAGCTGGCTTACAACTGGAACTGCTGTGGCGTGGCCGTCGACTTCCGCCAGTTCGATTTCGGAGCCCGCAGCGAAAGCCAGTTCCGATTCAGCTTCTCGCTAAAGAACGTTGGATCGTTCGGTAACCTGAGAAAGCAGGAACGGCTGTTCTGACACTCGACAGCCACGGGAGTTCCTGCCCAATGTTCCAAGCTCAGCGACTCGCGCGGTACCGTCGAACGGGGAAGAAAGTTTGCTATGATAGACGAGCCCGTCCTTCGATGTCGGGTGAGATTGCAGTCTCTTTCTCCGAGCTTCTGAATTCTCATTGACCTCCCAAAGACCGGCGACCTCGTCTCCTTGGGTCGACCAGCACGATCAAAACCATGCCGCCTGGTTCAAAGGTGAAGCTATTCCGGTTGTTCGGTATTTCGTTCGAAATCGATTTCGCCTGGATTTTGGTCTTCGCCCTGATGGCTTTTTCGCTATCAGGGCAGTTCTCGAAAGAACATTCGAATTGGAGCACGGCCCAGTCGTCGGTTGTGGGAATCGTGACCTGCCTGTTGTTCTTCGCCTCGATCATCGTGCACGAGCTGGCGCACTGCCTGGCCGCCCGGGCCGCAGGTCTGCCTGTCGAGTCCATTACTCTCTTCATCCTTGGAGGTGTTTCACAGATCGGCAGAGAAGCGCATCGACCCGGAACCGAGTTTTTGATCTCAGTCGTTGGCCCGGTAGCCAGCGTCATGGCCTCCGCTTCGTTTGCCGTCCTGCATTTGGCGACTCGAGCCAACTGGGAAACGGTATCTGCCATCGCCGAGTGGCTGTCGGAAATCAATCTGGCGCTGGCGATTTTCAACTTGATCCCTGCATTTCCTCTCGATGGAGGAAGGATCCTGCGCTCCGCGATTTGGGGCATGACCGGCAATTATTCTAAAGCGACGCGTGTGGCTTCCGCGGTTGGGCGAACCACATCGATCCTGTTCTTCCTGGGTGGCGTGCTATTTGTCATCGCGAGACAGTTTACCTTCGGCCTTTGGACCGGGCTGATTGGATGGTTCTTGTGGGCGGCATCACGACAGCATCTGCGCCAGGCAGACCTTCGAGACTCCCTCGCTGGCTTGACAGCCTCCGACCTGATGGTTTCGAACGGTCCCCGCCTTCAAATGGGGACAAGCCTGTCGCGGCTCGAAGACGGCATGAGCGCCGGGTCACATCCGCGTTGGTTTCTGGTCCTGAATGGAGCCAATCTTGAAGGTATTCTCACTTGGGAACAAACGGCAACGGTCGCCAGAGAACTCTGGGACCAGACCCGCATTGAAACGCTCATGACGCCGCTCGCAGCCCTCCGCTGGGTGCGACCGCATCAGGGAGCGGTTCATATCCTCGAGGCGATGGACCGGGAAGGCCTCGGGCAGGTGCCCGTTGTGGACAATGGGCATCTGCTGGGCGTCTTGAGCCGCACCGAGGTCTACCGTTTCCTGCACCACAGATTCAACGCGACCGTCTGAACCGATCCGTCCGGGATTGGCTAGCAAAGCAGCCAGGATCGATCTGATGATCCACCTGTAGAGTTCCCTCAATGAAACGCAGGCGGATTTCAGATGAGAGTTTGAAGCCAGCCTGGTTTCCCTTCTGCTCAATTTCGTGCGCTGGCGGGCCGGATGACGGATTTCTCTAAGAAGGCCCGAATCGCACTCCAATAGCGTTCTCCGCCTGTGTAGGCGAGATCGTTATGGCCGGCTTTGGGGACGGAGAGCCATTCCTTCGGACCTGGGGACAGGTCGAATAATCTGCGGCCCTGTTCGAGTGGGACGACCGAGTCCCTCTCGCCATGAATGACTAGAATGGGACTCGCAACCTTTCCGATCTTTCGATCGTTTTCGTAACGGTCCTTGAGCAGCCAGCTGACGGGCAGGTAGGGGTAGGCCGCTCTGCCCACGTCCACCGCTGACGCCAGTGGGGCATGAAGGATCAGGGCAGCGGGCGGGTGGCGAAGAGCCAGTTCGATGGCAGGACCGCTTCCTAGCGATTCTCCCAGGTAGATCATGCCGCCTGGCCGTCGACGCAACCAGGCGACGGCTGCTTCCGCGTCGAGATAGAGACCCTCTTCGGTGGGTGAGCCGTCGCTGCCACCGTATCCGCGGTAGTCCAGCAAAAGCACCCCGAATCCCAACTCGTGGAATCCTCGCGCCCAGTCGAGGCGGTGTCCACGGTGCCCCGCGTTTCCGTGAAGCATCAGAACGTTTTCCGGCCGTACGCCCGGCCAATACCAGCCGTTGATGCGAACTCCATCTGCCGAGCGCAGCTCTAGCTCTTGGAGCGCTCCCAGATCGTCTCCTGACGCAATATGAAAGGGCGCCCCTTCTCTGTGATAGTTTGGAGTTGCTTGAAGACTCTGAACCCACAAAGGAGGAAACGCCCTATGGGACACAAGTATGTTGGTCTGGATGTGCATCAGTCAAGTACGGTAGCAGCTGTGCATGATGAGCAAGGCAAGAGCATGATGGAGTCGATTCTGGCCACTGAAGCCGAAGCGATCCGGGATTTTCTG
>VFZK01000308.1 GCA_016871215.1 Acidimicrobiia bacterium
GAGAGAAGCTGGGGACCTGGGGAAGCTGGAAGCAACTCCCGACGGAGAAGGGGCAAGCTGTCCATGAAAGATTCCTTGGCCAGCCGCCGAGGTTGAAGTTTGTTCTTGACATGCCCTTTCATAGAACGGGCGCTCTAGGGAGGATCGGGTTACGGCATACGTTGGCACTCGCGCTGGCAAGGACCCTTGGTGGACGAAAAGGAGGTGGCTGCTATCGACGTAGTCGCCGCCTTGACTTCCGAATTTCGTGTGCTAGTATTTGGCGGGTTTTTTGACCGCCTGCGGCCTGCCTTCACTTTCAGTTCATTCCGAATGACGATTCGCGAGAAATCTCAGATCATGACGGCCGCCGAAATGGAAGCGGCCTTGAATCGGCTGGCTCGCGAAATCGTCGAACGTAATCGTGAGACCAGGAACCTCGCTCTCATTGGTATTCGACGCCGGGGCGTACCGCTCGCTGACCGGCTGGCGAAGCGGATTCTCGAAGTCGGAAAAGTGCAGGTGCCGGTCGGCTATCTCGATATCAACCTCTACCGCGACGACCTCTCCACGGTCTCGACCCAGCCAGTGATTCAGAGGACAGAGATTCATTTTTCGATTGTGGATCTCTCCGTTGTGCTCGTGGATGATGTCTTGTACACCGGACGCACGGTGCGGGCTGCCATCGACGCACTGCTCGACTACGGGCGCCCCAAGTTCATCCAGCTGTGCGTTCTGATCGACCGGGGCCACAGGGAGCTTCCTATTGAAGCGAACTATGTCGGGAAAGCCGTGCAGACATCGGACAACGAGATCGTCGAAGTGAAGCTCACCGAAGTCGATCAGAAAGAATGCGTCCTCCTCGTCGAGAAAGTCTAAGTTCTCCGGATCCATCCTGGTTCAGCTGCCAAGCCGACGTTCCCGTTTCCAAGGAGGCATTGTGCCTCTAAAGGCGAAGCACCTGCTCGGCATCCGGGATCTGTCAGCTGAACAAATCCAGCTGATATTGGACACGGCCGAATCGTTTCGCGAGATTTCTACCCGCCCCATCAAGAAGGTTCCAACGCTGCGCGGCAAGTCAGTCATCAACCTGTTCTTCGAAGCCTCGACACGCACGCGCACCTCATTTGAAATCGCTGCCAAGCGTCTGAGCGCCGATGCCATCAATATTTCGGCTTCGACCAGCAGTGTCGTCAAGGGCGAAACTCTGGTCGACATGGCTCGAAACCTCCAAGCCATGGCTCCCGACGTCATCGTCATTCGGCACTCGTCATCGGGGGCGCCTCACCAACTGGCTAGAATCTGCGATGCGGCGATCGTCAACGCAGGGGATGGGGCGCATGAACATCCCACCCAGGCATTGCTCGATGCACTCACGATTCTGGATCGCAAGAAGCGTCTGGCAGGGTTGAGGGTCGCCATCGTGGGCGACGTTGCCCACAGCCGGGTCGCACGTTCGAACTGTCTGCTTCTCGGGAAGATGGGAGCTCAGGTGCGTGTTTGTGCACCACCCACGTTGCTGCCGCTCGGATTCGAAAGAACTTTCGATCTGCTACAGCCGATGGAGCATCCAGGCACCCTGTGGGTAACACACGACATGCAGCAAGCGCTTGCGGATGCTGACGTCGTCATGATGCTGCGTATCCAGTTGGAACGACAGCACGAGGCCTTCTTCCCCTCAGTGCGAGAGTACTTCCGATTTTACGGATTGAGTGCTGAACGGATGCAGGCAGCCAAGCCGGATGCGATTATCATGCATCCTGGGCCGATCAATCGCGGTGTCGAGATTGCCTCCGACGTTGCGGATGGCCCTTACTCGGTCATTCTGGACCAGGTGACGAGCGGAGTCGCTGTTCGGATGGCCGTCTTGTTTCTGCTGGCAGGCGGTAGCAAGGAAGAAACAGGGGCGTGAGACAAAGCGGGTGAAGATCGACCCAGGGGCTTGCCGCTGACTTTGTTCAGAGAGGGTTTCGGCGAACGCTCGTCACGTGAAGGGCCAGCCTCGAGCGACGCATAGTCTGGGAGCGGCGGCGGAACCGATCTGGCCGGTCTGCGAACCTTGTCGCCAATCCACCGGGAGAGTCCATTGAGTTCACTGTTAATCAAAGGTGGCCGCATCATCGACCCAGCGTCGAACCTCGATCGAGCCGGCGATGTCCTCATCGAGGAAGGCAAGATCAGCCGAATCGAACCGAGCATCTGGGCACCAGGCATTCGGAGCATTGACGCCTCCGGCCTGATCGTTGCTCCTGGCTTCGTCGACATTCACGTCCACTTGCGTGAGCCAGGACGCGAAGACGAGGAAACCATCCAGAGCGGCTCCCGGGCGGCAGCAGCTGGCGGATTCACAACGATCTGCTGCATGCCGAATACCGACCCTGTTAACGACAGCCCCACCGTGACGCGCTACATCATCGAGGAGGCGGCGCGCCACGCCGTCACGCGCGTTTTCCCCATCGGGGCGATCTCAGCCGGCAGCGCGGGCGAAAAGCTTTCGGAGATCGGGGAAATGGTCGAGGCGGGCGCCGTAGGCATCAGCGATGACGGCAAGCCAGTCATGGACGGCCAGCTGATGCGCCGGGCCATGGAGTACTCGCTGCCCTTCAGGATTCCGGTCATTGAGCACTGCGAGGATTTGCATCTTTCGGCCCACGGGTCGATGAACGAGGGTTTTCAGTCCACAGCGCTAGGGCTGAAAGGCATCAGTCGCGCTGCCGAAGATACCATGGCGTCTCGAGACATTATCCTTGCCGAGCTCACAGGTGCCCACATTCACATTGCCCACTTGTCGACTCGTGGCGCGCTGGACTTGGTGCGCCAAGGTAAACGGAAAGGGATTCACGTTACTTGCGAAGTCACACCGCACCATTTCACCCTCACCGATGCGGCGTGTTGTGGCTACGATACCAACGCCAAGATGAGCCCTCCGTTGCGGACGCAAGATGACCTTGATGGGTTGATTGAAGGCCTGGTCGATGGGACGATCGACTGTATTGCGACCGATCATGCTCCGCACAACGCAAACGAAAAAATGCTCGAGTTCGATCGCGCGCCGTTTGGCATTACCGGACTTGAGACGGCGCTTGGCCTTTCGCTTACGCGGCTCTTCCACACGGGGAAAATCGATCTGAAGCGTTTGATCGAGCTCTTCACGGTCAACGCTGCTCGAATCATCAACAGACCTCTCGGCGAGTTAGCCATTGGCGCCGAAGCGGATGTCACGTTGTTCAGTACTGAATCGGAATGGGTGTACGACGTCAGTCGAACTCAATCGAAAAGCCGAAACTCCCCCTTCCATGGCATGAGGCTCAAAGGCCAAGTGGCTGCAACGATCGTTGCGGGGAAGACCGTTTATCTCAACGAAGGACTGCTACGCGCGTAAGGCGCCTGGTCTTGCAGGGCCTATTCCGCGCGTCACGGGAACAACCCCCGGACATTGGTCGCATCGGAGACCCTGCCGACCGCCTGAACGTAGGCAGCCAGTCTCATGGCTAGCTTCCGTTTTTGGGCGACCTCGTAGATTTCCTTGAAACTGCGGATCATGATTTTTTCCAGTTGGTTGTTGACTTCTGCTTCACTCCAGAACAACCCCTGCAGGTCCTGCACCCACTCGAAGTAAGAGACGATCACGCCGCCGGCGTTGCAGAGAATATCCGGGACCACGAAACAATCCTTCCTGCTGAGAGCTTCGTCGGCACCCGGCGTGACGGCCGCGTTCGCCGCTTCGGCAACGATCGAGGTCCTTACTCGAGAAGCATTCTCGGCGGTGATCTGGCTCTCGATCGCCGCCGGCACCAGGATGTCGCACTTCAGTTCGAGCAACTCCTCATTCGAAATGGCATCGGCACCAGGCAGGCCGCTGAGCCTTCCGGTCATCTGTTTGTGAGCTAAAGCCGCCTCGAGGTCAAGTCCCTTGAGGTTGACGACACCTCCGCCAGAATCGCTCAAGGCGATGATTTTGGCCCCGTCTTCATGCAGCAACCAGGCTGTGGTTGTGCCCACGCTGCCAAACCCCTGAATCGCCACGCGGGCGTCCTTCACGTGGATGTTCTTCACTTTGCATGCTTCTCGAATGGCGTACCAGCAACCCCGAGCCGTTGCCTCCTCGCGCCCCCTGGAGCCACCCAATGCCACAGGCTTTCCCGTCACGACGCCCAACATGGAATGGCCCACCGTCATCGAATAGGTGTCCATGATCCAGGCCATGGTCTGCGAGTCGGTATTCACGTCAGGCGCGGCGATGTCGCGGTCTGGACCGATCATCAGCAGGATTTCCGAAGCGTAACGCCGCGTCAGTCGTTCCAACTCAGCCTGGGACATCGTCGCCGGATCGCACACCACACCCCCTTTTCCACCGCCGTATGGGATGTTCGTGGCAGCGCATTTCCAGGTCATCAGAGACGCGAGCGCCTTCATTTGGTCCAGTGTGACGTTCGGGTGGTAGCGGATGCCACCCTTGGCGGGCCCGCGAGCGATGTTGTGCTGAACCCGGTAGCCGTCGAAAACCCGGATGCTCCCATCGTCCATGCGAACGGGCAGCGAGACAATAAGCTGCCGCTTCATATGTGTCATCACTTCGCGGAGGTCTCTTGGCAATCTCAGAACATCTGCTGCTGCGTCGAATCGACTACGCACCATTTCGAATAGGCTGCTCGTTTCTTTCACGATAGAGTCTCCGTTTGTCAACCCGTGCCAGGGGAGCAACACACGCTGAAGGTCGACCGCAGTTTATGGGTTGCGCTTGTACTTGTTCAGACAGTCCTGCGAACAGAAATGCTTGGTTTCTCCCGCGAAAACGCCGCGGACCGATGTGGCGATATCGACGTAGGTGCCGCAAACGGGGTCTTTCTCCATCTTGCCCATTTTCACGCCGCTGCCCCCTCGCTGCGGACGGCTCCCGTCGAACCTCGACTTGGCGCTGGAGGACCTGAGTCCCTGCAGAATGGAACGCAATAGGAAGATCAGGAATAGAATCAGGAATAACGGAACCAGCAGTCGCATCAAAAAATCCGTTGTCGTGGGTTAGCAGACGGTTGCTGGCGAGGTGCTGCTGGTGACGAGGGTTCTTCAATCATGCGGGTCAGATCGGGTATCGATGCGTTTCCCGGTGCGACGCTCTTCAACCGCTCCAAGGCGGCCCGGGCTGCAGCAGCGTCTTTCTTCCCCTGTAGGTTGACGATCACCAGATTGTGCAGCCATTGAACGTGCGAAGGATCGATGGCGAGCGAGCGATTGTACAGTCCAATGGCCTCGTCAGGTCGACCCGAATAGAAATGCGCCGTGCCCAGATCCGTGAGCACGCTCACGTTCTTGGGATCCAGAGCCAAGGCTTGTTGGTAGTAACGAACCGCATCTTTATATCGTCCTGCATCGTAATACTTATTCGCGAGGTCAATGATCAATGGAGTGCTCTGAGGTGCACGCTCGACGGCCTGCTTCAAGGTTTCGAAGTCCGCTTCGGTGGTGATCGGCGGGTGTCCGTCGGGCAACCCCTGCGGTCGAGAGCCGCCCGAGCTGGGAGACTGGTGGGTGTGAGATTCCTCTCGTCGCGCTTGTTCAGTCCCGGCGGCACGAACTCCGATCAGATAGCCGATCAGCCCGCCGACAACCAGACCAATCAATCCGATCGATACCTTCTCCTTCACTGTGGCCGCCTTGCCTTCGTCAAGTTTCCAGGGCTCACAAGCAACGAAAAGTCTAGCAACCGCATTTTCTGAGTGTCAAGCGAGAAAGCCCGTCGGGCCGTGCCGCTGCGTCCGACCGCTTCTTCGCTGGACTCCGCACCGTTGCTACGCTGATGCCGCGAGTTTGGCTCCGGCGATTCCCGATTACAGTTCTCTCTGAGTGCAGAGCTTCCGGCAACTCGGCCAACGCTAACGAGCCACCAATGCGCGTAGTGCTTCATGAAGCGCTGGGGTGAACACTCCCGATTCAATGGCAGCGTTGAGTCCCTCCACTCCCGCCAGCTCTGTGGCCGTGGCCTGTCCCTTGGCCAAAAACTGGCCAGCGGTAGCGTCCAGGATCGTCCCGTCAGGAAGTTGCACGAACTCGTGGAATCCAGGTCCTTGGGCGTTTCGATACGACCAGACTCTTCTCATTCCGTTCGTGAGGGAGCCGCGAATCGACTGGGTGGCTGCTTCACAATCTCCCGCGATTCCACCAGCGAATTGGCGCGCAGCCTCGATGATTGGCGCAAACGGATTCGCCACAGCTACGGAAGGTGCCGTCACCTTCACCGGAGCCGGTTCAGGCAGCACCGGAGTTGCTTTCGGGAGGCCCGCTTGTGCCTGGGCGGGCGGCGGTGGGGGCGTTTCGCCCGTTCCTGCCAGCTTGAAACTTCCGCTAGTGTAGTGTCCAAGAATTAGATGGACAGTTGGTTTTGAGGTTTTCTGGTTCTGGGTTGAGTACAACCGGGCTGAATTTGCTCAAGAGTCTGACGACACCGCGAGAGTTTTGCCACGATGGATTCGACCGTGGCTGTCCAAACAAAGGGTTTCGGCTTTTCATTCCACACCTGTAAAAACTCCTCCATCGCCTTGATCAAGTCGGGGACACTGCGGAATGAACCACGGCGGATTCGTTTGGA
>VFZK01000309.1 GCA_016871215.1 Acidimicrobiia bacterium
CGATAGCAATAATACCCAAAAGTCAAGACAACTAACGCTCTATACATGACTACCAAAGCAGTGCCTGAAACCCTCCTTCTGCTTGAAAATCCAATCACTTTACTTCAAACTCAACGAGGAAGATCCGCTTGAAATTCACACTCGTTGAAAACGCAGCACTTAACCTGCAAGTTTCTTAGAAGGATGCCCGAAAGGGTCTGGCGTGAGTCAGCAACGCTGCAATTCGGGCCCGCGCGGGGCTAGGACTCTTGCGCAGTGCGTGCCACTTCACCGAGAACGACCGAAGCCAGAGGTTGGCTTACACTGCTCGCTGGTCCGGGTCCCAGATGTACTTGTGCATCTGAAGTTGAAAACGCACTTTGAGGTTGTCGTGCAGGATCCACTCGACCAGCTGGCGCGGTTCGAGCACGTTGAACACTGTGGATGCGAGGACCAGAAAGCGATCGGTCAGACGATACTTCTCGATCGTTTCCTTGGTCCATAGGTAGTCTTCAAGCGTCCCGATCACGAACTTGATCTCGTCGTGGGGCTGAAGCTGGTCCAGATTGGAATACAGATTGTGCTCGGATTCTCCGCTGCTGGGGCATTTCAGGTCCAGGATCTTGATCACCTTGGGATGGACTTTCCGCACGTCCAGGCTGCCTCCAGTTTCGAGCAGAACCGTGCAGCCTGACTCCACGAGCCGATCCATCAGCGGAAGGACCTCCTTCTGCAGCAGGGGCTCCCCGCCTGTGATCTCCACCAGCGAGCAGTGGTAGTCCAGAACCGCAGCCATGACTTCGTCGACCGTCATGTCTTTGCCTTGGTAGAAGGCGTACGCCGTGTCGCAGTAGGTGCACCGAAGGTTGCAGTAAGTCAAACGGACGAAAACGCAGGGAAGTCCCGCATAGGACGACTCGCCCTGAATGCTCCGATAGATTTCGTTGATCTTCATGGTACTGTCACCGCTCAGGGCTGGGACAAACTGTCCAGGAATCCGGCGTCGTCACGCCACTTGGGCTTCACCCGGACGTAGAGCTCGAGGTAGACGCGTTTGCCCAGCAACGACTCAATATCGGCGCGCGCCTCAATCCCGATTTGTTTCAGCATCTGCCCTTGGGTGCCAATGACGATTTTCTTCTGTGACTCCTTCTCTACGAAGATATCGCAATTTAAGACCACGACCTCGGGGCGCGACTCGTCGAAGCGAGTTACCTGGACTGTTGTTGAGTAGGGCAGCTCTTCCCGCGTGTGCAGCAGTACTTTTTCGCGTACGATTTCGCCGACGAGAAAGCGCTCGTGCCGGTCTGTGAACTGCTCCTCCGGATAGTGAGGAGGGCCTTCCGGCAGGTGCTTGAGAATCAAACGGACCAGCAAGTCCAGATTGTCTTTCTTGAGCGCTGAGATCGGGACGATCTCGACGAACGAGTGCTTCCCCGCGTAGGTGGCGATCAATGGAAGCAGCGTCTCCTTTGGGATGAGGTCGATTTTGTTGAGGAGCAGAAAAGCTGGCAAGCGGCGCTCTTTCAAAAGGTCGATGACGTATTGGTCTCCGGAGCCGAATACCGCCGCGGCATCGACCAGCAGCAAGAGCAGATCAATTCCTTCCAGAGCGTCATAGACGGTCTGCATCATCCGGCGGTTGAGCTCGTGGCCAGGCTTATGAATTCCGGGTGTGTCGGTGAAAACGATCTGGCCTTCCTTGAGTGTCAGGATGCCCAGAATGTTTTCGCGAGTGGTTTGAGGCTTGTCGGAGACGATCGATACCTTCTCGCCCACAAGATGGTTCAGCAGGGTCGATTTGCCCGAGTTGGGCCTGCCGACGATCGAGACGAAACCCGATTTGAACATGGAGTACCCTGGAGGAGGCTCGAACCAGCTTTTTGGGCGGACTAGGCCGCGACGACCGCTCGGCGGGTTAGTCCAGGCCAAGCCTGCCGGCGGCTCGTATTACTTTGTTAAGTCTCTTCGGGTGGCGCATACATCGTGCTTTTTGCAAGGTATGCGTACGGTACGCACACATGACAAACTGCGCCATGTGTGCGCCACCCAAAGTATCGGGACAAGACTTAACATAGTAATACTAGCTGCCAGCGTGCATCTCGGCGCCGCCATCCGTGGCGGGCGCCACTCGCACGGCGGAAAGCTTGTAGATCTTGCGGCGGTCGGCTTCCCTGATTTCGAACAAGACGCCTTCGTGCTCGAAGCGCTCTCCTTTACGGGGAACTCTCCCAAACATCGAGTTGATGAAACCGGCAATCGTGGTGTTTTCGTCGCGATTCAGATTAATCGCCAGAACTTCTTCGACGCGCTCTACTACGATATTGGCAGGAATCAGGTAATGACCCTGCGTGTCCTGCGTGATCTGCAGCATCTCGCCGATTTCGTCTTCGTCGTGAATTTCTCCTGCAATTTCTTCCAGGATGTCTTCGATAGTCACCAACCCCGCCAGGCCGCCATACTCGTCAACCACCATGGCCATATGGGAAGCCTGGTGTTGCAGTTCAGTCAGAAGCTCGGCTACCCGCTTGGTCTCCGGCACGAACCGTACTGGCCGCATCAATCCCTCGAGGCTGAGAGCTGCCGTGTTCTGTGGAGGGCTGTCCCAGATACCCAGGAGGTCCTTCAGGTACAGGATACCAGCGATATTCTCGATCTGGTCGCGGTAAACGGGGATGCGGGAGTACTTGGTCTGGGTCATGAGTTGCTTGAGCTGGGTAAACGACGAGCCGATCTCGATGGCGGCGATCTCGGTGCGCGGTGTCATGATGTCGCCAGCCAGCTTGTCGCCGAACTCCACAGCCGACTGGACCAGCGGCGCCTGGTCTTTCTCTAGAATACCCTCTTCCTTGCCGACGTCGATGAAAGCGCGGATTTCCTCTTCGATATGCTCATCGGATTTTTCAGGCGCTTCCTGCGAGTTGAGGGGGCTGAACAGGCGCAAGGTCGAAGACAACGGGTAGGCCAGCACGCCGAGCAGCGGCTTCATCGAGTTGTAGAGTGGGATGAGTGGCAACAGCACCCGTTCAGGCTTTCTGAAGGTAAACAGCCGGGGAATCAGTTGCCGAAAGACGACCACGACCGCAAACATGATGCCGAAGGCCGCCGGCAAGGCTGCGGCGTAGCTTTGAAGCCGATTGTGAAGGTAACCTGTGGTGAGGATTGCAAAGCCCACCATCGAGACTTGAATGCCCACATAGACCGATGCCAGTCCTTCGAACCGGTTGTCCGCCAACGCCTTCAGCTGTTCGAGCTTTGTCGATTTGTGTTTCTCGACCAGCCGCCGCAACGTCACCTTGCTGATGCGGCTCAGGCCCATTTCGAAAACCGATAGAAGCGTGACCACCGACAGAAAGAACAAAGCGGACAAAACCACAACCGTCGTGATCATAGCAGTTCTCTCTGCAGCTTCAGCTCTTTGCGGTGCATCTCTCCCCGATCGGTTTCATGGTCGTAACCCAGCAGATGCAACAGTCCGTGGATCACCAGCACACAGATCTCTCTTTCGAGGCTGTGATGTCTTGGAATGGCGTGTCGGCGAGCCGTTTCGACGCAGATGATCATATCACCGAGGCTGGGATTGTCCAAGGGTGTGAGCCCGTCCAGGCCGGCGGGAAACGACAGCACGTCGGTCGGCTTGTTCTGTTTTCGGAAGTCGCGATTGAACCGCCGCATCGCTCGGTCGTTGACCAGCACAATGGTAAAGGTTCGATCGCCGGTTCGCAGCCGATGTGCCAGTCGTCTGGCGAACCGCTGCAGGCGAGCCAGCGGCACTCGATACCGGCGCTGGCGGTTCACAATTACCGGCGCACTCATGAGGAAGCGATTTGGGAGGAGCGAGGCGGGGGCATCGCCGCCGGGCTGGATTCTGCTGAAGGCTCTGGGGCGGCTTTTGGTGACGCGAATCCGTCGTAAGCGCGAACGATGCGCTGGACCAATGGATGGCGAACGACGTCTTTCTCGTTGAAATGCACAAACTCGATTCCTTCAACAGACGAGACTACCGATCGCGCTTCCACCAATCCTGAGACTCTGCCGGCGGGCAGGTCAATCTGGGTGATGTCTCCCGTGATAACGGCTTTGGAGTTGAAGCCCATCCGCGTCAAGAACATCTTCATTTGTTCAGAAGTGGTGTTTTGTGCTTCGTCGAGGATAACAAACGATTCGTTCAAGGTGCGTCCGCGCATGAACGCGATTGGAGCAATCTCGATGGTTCCGCGCTCCAGATAGCGGTCCACTTTTTCCACGTCCAGCATGTCGTACAGCGCGTCATACAGCGGACGCAAGTAGGGGTCGACCTTTTCTTGAAGGCTTCCGGGCAAAAAGCCCAGACGTTCGCCCGCTTCGACTGCCGGGCGAGCCAAAACGATGCGATTGAATTGCTTGCTGAGCAATCCAGCCACGGCCATCGCTACAGCCAGGTAGGTCTTGCCCGTGCCGGCTGGACCGATGCCGAAAACCATGTCGAATTTCTCGATGGCGTCCAGATAGCGGCGTTGGTTCAAGCCGCGCGGAGTGACCGCTTTTCTGCCGCAAATTCGGCTCCGGCCCGAGGGGAAACAGTCGCGAAGGCGCAGCGAGGAGTCCTCGGAAATGATTCGAATCGCCGACTTCAGGTCGCTGTTGCTGAAGGGAATTCCTTCGCGGCGAACCTGGTCGTAATCCACAATCAGCCGCTCGATGATTCCAACGTGTGTGTCTGATCCTTCGATGACGAGATTGTTTTCGGCAAGGGATAGTCGAACTTCAAAGACAGTTTCCAGGAAGTGCAGGTTCTCGTCCAGGGTTCCGAACAGGGCTTCGGCGCCCTGGCCAAACGTGATGTTCTTCCGCATACAGCAGCTGCTTCGTCACCTCCCATGTGTGCAGCCGGCGTTCACGGCTCATGCGAAGTGTGGCACGGGCCTCTGGAAGCCGTCAAGGCTTCACCTCCAGAAGCACCTCGTTGCTCGGGTGGGATTCCCGCGCTCCGTCGAAAGCCCTCACGGAGATCACGAAAGTTCCCGTGTCCCTGGCCTCCAGGCTGCGCTCCAGAACGTTGGATGGGACGCGGTCGATGATCTGGAAGTTGCGCGCCGCGCGGTCGGGCCGGTAGATGCGGTACTCCTGGATCTTTCGGGCTTCGGCCGGGTCGTATTGCCAATGCAACGTGACTTGCTCTCCCACCCGCTTGGAAACTGAGGGGCGGAGGTCCGTCCAGTCGAGAGCGCCGCGCGCTCCATTTTCTGTGTTCATGACATGCGAGAAGGCCGCCAGCGGCTGGCCTTCGATCGAACGAAGCGTCAAGGGACCAAAGCTTTCCTTTACATGGAGAGAGGCGAGCACCTTGTCCAGGTAGACGCTGCCGCGAGCCGTAAGCAAAGCTCTGACCGCTGGTGCCGGGCTCTGGCCATTCGAAGCCCGGTGGGAGATCTCGACCCATGTTCCCGTGTCAGCCAGGTTGCTCACCAGTAGGTTGGAAGAAAACGTGGAGGTTTCTGTCACCGACGGGATGAGCGCTTCGGGCGACCAAGCCGTGACCATGTTGGTGTGAATCGTGTCGCGCGTGGCGAGATTAGTCTGGATGACCAGGCCGCTCAAAGAGCGGTTGGAGGTGCCGCGAACGATGCCGAAGAGAGCGCGGTCTCCTTGACTCGCTAGAAAAAGGGAGTCTGGAACCAGGATCGATCCCAGTGCAGGCACTTGGAATGAGGAATCGCGCAGAGCCGCCCCTTCTGGAGAGAAGGCGCGCAGCGCAACATTGGCAGGCTCGCTCTCCAGGTTGTTCAGGACAATCCAGCTTTGGTGCAGATCTTTCTCGGACCGGTAGGGCAGACAAAACACCTTCGCCGCGCCCCTCAGATCGAAAGCCTGTTGAAACACATCCTGCCTCGTGAACGTCTGGGTGTGCCGGCAGACGGCAACCAGTGGCGCTGCGTCTAGCGAACGGATCGTCAGAGAGCCTCTCACGCCGTCGACTCCAAGATCTCGGTGGATGTTGGTTGAGATCCACTGGGAGGAGGCGGGCAAACCCCGTTCGAGCTCCGACACCAGCAGTCCGGCTTCATCTCGCAGCGAGATTTTCACGATGGTTGCCTACGCAGCCAGATTCACCACCGCGAGTGTGCTCGACCACGGCTCGATCGAGGTTGTGATAGGTAAGATGTAGGCACTAGATCCTTCGGCAGTCGCTGGGACAATTCCTGGGTCGTTGTTTGGGTACTGAATCTGCGAGGCAAAGGCCACGATTGGCTTTTCTGACCGCAATCGAATCGTTCCTTCGAATGACAGCTGCGAAGGTTGACCGAAGGCAAAATAGACAACCTCTCTCAGGTTGACGAAACCGAGACCAGGCACCTGCGTCGTCCCTTCAGCGACAAGCTGGCCGCCGTTGTTGTGCAGGAGAATCGACACATCGGCCGAAAGCGGGTCGAGATTGCTAATACCGAGGTTGGTCCGGTACAACGAGTCCTGAATGATGAAAGGAATCACCGCTTTTGCCCTGAGTGGCAGGGGCTGCAACAAGAGAAGTCCAAAAAACAGCCAGCCTCTGCGCCTGCCCGACAGATAGAAATGTGCCTTGGCGGCCTGAG
>VFZK01000310.1 GCA_016871215.1 Acidimicrobiia bacterium
TGCCGCCCCGCTCACCGCACGGGTCTTCAGCTGACCCGGCCCTGTTTTTGAATCCTTTGCTCTTTGAAGTGGACGCCGCCGCACGCACCCCCCTTTCAGTGGGACCGCGTAGAAGTGTGCGGACGCTCGCCCCGAATCTGTCTCTAAGTCTCCGAAAAGCTTCATCCAATGCCCGTTTTCACGACTCAGCGCCGACCAAAAGTATCTGCCCAGTCTTGGTGCATACAATTTTATGCACCAAGCACCAAACCAAAAGGCTGATTCGGTGCATAATTTGGGTTGTATCTTGTTCAGTGCCGTAATCCTCCGTCATTGATCTGATGAACCTTTATCTGCTTCGCCACGGCATCGCAGCCGTGCTTGGCCACGAGAATGACTTCCGGGACGAACAGCGGGCCCTCACGACCGAGGGCATCGCAAAGATGCGCCAGGCGGCAGTGGGGTTAAGGCAGCTCCGAATCGAGTTCGACGCGATCATCTCCAGTCCATTGCTTCGCGCGCGGCAGACTGCGGAAATTGTGGCCAAAGAACTGAAGTTTCGGCAGTCGCTGCAAGAATGGGACGAACTGTCACCGGAGAGCACCGCAGAAGCCGTTCTGCGCCGCCTGCTTGACCTTCGCGATCGCTCGTCGGTGTTGCTGGTGGGACATCAGCCCAGTATCGGCTGCCTTGCTTGCTATCTGCTTTTCGGAAACGCGAGATCCTCCCTGCCATTCAAAAAGGGCGCAGTGTTTTGCATCGGGGTTAGCAACCCACCTCCTTGGGCTGGCGAACTCTTGTGGATGTTGCCTTCCCGAGCGCTGCGACAGATTGCCGAACTGTAGATCCTTCCCGTCAGAGTGTCACCTCCTGCTGAGCCCCTTCGCATGACGCCGCCAACAACTTTATGCTGGGTTCTCGATTCCGGTGGTGCTGGACGTGGCGCCTGGCAGGGCGGCGTGATTCACGAGCTGATGCGCTGGTGCCGCGAGCAGGGCTGCTATCCACAGATAACGATGGGCGCCTCAGCCGGCGGCTACGCCGCTGCCGATGTAGCGACCGAAACCGAGGCGACCGTGCTCAAGGGATGGACTCGCTGGGGTCGCGAGGAGTTTGCCAGAAGCCAGGCGGTGCCGCGCGAGCAAATGGGCTTTTGGGGATTGGGAACGTTTCGTCTGCATTTGCGAAGCTCGATCCGCTACGTCATGGGAGATTCGGAAGTGGCCGCGGTCTTCAACGGACGACCGGGGAAGAAACTGCTCATTTTCACAACGCGGGTACGGCGCCGCGATGGGAGAGCCATCCGTTCAAGCGACCTCGAGCGTTATTTTCTGAAGTCGCTAACGCGCAAGCTGCCGCGGGCGCTCAAGTACTCGCCGCGGCTTTACGAGGAAGATCCCGTCATCTTTGCCACGCCTCTGCCAACCGAGTTGCAGACAGAGTTCGTTCGTCCGCTGACCCCCTCGAACTACCACGCGGTCATTGAAGCATCCTGCCTCGTCCCGTTGGCCATGGGTTGGCCGCTGCGCCCTGAGCAGGTCAATGGCGGTGGCTCCCATTGGTGCAGCGGGGACACAGACGCGGTATTTCTCGACGGCAGCTTTGCGATGAAGATGCCCATGGCGCGGTTTGACGAAGATGGGCGTTTTCGCGAGCTGGGGAACTGGGTGCGGGCTGCCAAGACCGTTGTGTTCTGTTGCGATCCGAAAGGCAGGCTGTGGGAAACGAGTGCCCGGCTACGGCTTCTGAATCAGGAGCGTTCCGCGCAAGAGGCGTTGAGGAACGGAAAGCTGCTGGTGATTGCCCCAGATCACTCGGTCGAGGCCGGGTTCCTCTGCCGCGACAACGCCGTAATCATGCGCACGTTCCGTCGCGGACAGGAACAGGCAGAACGGTTGCTGCGGTTGCGCGTCTTCCAAGAGTTCCTGGCTACAGCCGAATATTGTACAAGTAGGTGAACTGCAGCGTGAGGGATTGTCCCTTGAAGGCGTGCGGGAAATTAGGAAACGGTTCCGACAATTTCAGAGACGAAACTGCAGCCCGGTCGTAGGGTGACAAGCCGGAGCTGCGCGCAACCTGCAAGTTCTCGATGCGGCCGTTGGCTTGAACGTCGAAAACGATCACGACCTTGCCCTTGGTACCGCTGCGAATCAGCTCCGGGATAACCGCATACCAGTTGTCGCGCACACGGTAGTAGACCAGCCTCAGCCAGCTCCCGAAATCGACTCCCAGCGTATCGCTCAGGATCGTAGGTTCTTCGACCGAAAAATTGGCGCGGCGGTTGTCGAGGTTGTTCAGAGAGTCTCCGCCGGGGCCGCCCTGGCCATAATTGCCTGACGTTCGGGCCTGCTCGATAGACTTCTTCACCGAGAACCCGGGCGCTTCCAGGCCGTCGCTGATCTCCTGGAGGCTGCGTTGGGGCCTGCTTTCGGTGTTCAGCTCAGGCAGATGGAGTTTGGCGACTTGTCGGTTCTCGGGCAACGGCTGGGGTGGCGGCGAGGGCGGCGGGCTCGGCGCTGCCGCTGTCGCCGGTTGGACGGGTGGTTGTGGCGCGCCTGGGGGCGAGGACTGTTCCAGCTGTTTTGTGTTGCCCTCGGAATAAGGGACTCGGAGACCTTTGGGATCGATCTGGGGAGCCTTCCCCTGTGCGATACGATCCTTGTCTGCAATCACCGGTGTTTTCGGCTTGCGGAGCAGCTTCTGATAATCCTTCGGCAGAGCCAGGAATCCGAGATCCTTTTTTTCGTCAACGGAAGCCAGAGTGGTGTTCCGAGTCTGCCTTTGCGCGTTCTGCGGAAACAGCTTCGGGCCGGTGAGAATCAAGATGACCAACAGCAAGTGCAAAATGACTGAAGACAGAAAAGCCTCGCGCCTGCGGTACGAAGCGCGCTCGTCGGCGAACTGAATGCGCAGGATGTCGATCTCGTCTTTCATACTGCGATGAACTGTCCCCTGGCTGTCTTCGCCCGTGTTCCCTGGCTGCAGCAGCGACCACCGGCGAAGCCGGAGGCCGGTTGGCAACGCTAGATTCCATCTGCCACCGGAGCCGGCAAAGACGCCGTGTGAACTTCAATCTCTTCAACAACGCGTCGTGCCAATTCCAAAGCCTGCTTGCTGCTCTCGGCGGTCACCTCGGGCTCGGTGCGGTTTTCCACTGCGTGCAAGAACGATTCGATCTCGGCTCTGAGCGGTTCCCTGCGAGTCGTGTCGATCTTCTGCGAGGCGATCAACGGCGGCGCGCCACCTTGGCCTGGCTTCACGCTCAACACCACCACGTCCTGGCGTGTATAGTCTAGCGAAACGTACTGGCCTCGCTGAAAGAAGCGCAACTTGCGCACCTTTTCGGTGCTCACTCGGCTGGCCGTCAGATTGGCGACGCATCCATTCTCGAACTCGATGCGCGCATTTGCAATGTCGACTTTGCCACTCAGGATGGGCAGTCCCACCGCCCGAACGGAACGAACTGGAGATCGCACCAAGTCGAGCACAACGTCCAGGTCGTGAATCATCAAATCGAAAACGACATCAATATCCAGGCTCCTGGAGGTAAACACCCCGAGCCGGTGAACTTCGAAAAACAGGGGGCTCGTCGCGATGCGTCGCGCGGCAATGACGGCCGGATTGAAACGCTCCAGGTGCCCCACCTGCAAGATGCGTCCGTGCGTGCGCGCCGTGCGAATCAACGCCTCTGCTTCCTCGAGCGACGAAGCAATCGGCTTTTCGACTAACACATCGATTCCCTGCCTCAGCAACTCGCAACCGATGGCGGCATGCTCGCTCGTCGGAGTCGCGAGGCTGACCGCCGCCACTCTCCCCAGCAGGCCTCTCGCATCGCTGTACGCGGCAGTTCGGAACTCAGAAGCCACTGATGCGGCCGTCTCGGGGTTCTTATCGGCAACGCCGACCAGCTCCACCCTATCCAGTTCGGAATAGATACGGGCATGCTGCCGCCCCAGATATCCGACTCCGACGATGCCGACTCTCGTTTTGGGCATAGGCAAATCGTCTCAGGGTCCCGGCCGGACCGGCCGCCACACGCCAACGCTGGGAAACCGCAGCCGCCGAAGGCAGTAGCAACCCAGAATCACTCTGGCTCGCACGCGACGATGCTGATTTGGTGAGCGTTGGCAAGCGCGACGACCTTCTCGCGATCGATCAACAAGGTTCTGCGGGCATCAATGGCCAGGGCCGTCGCGTTTGTCTGCACCATTAATTCTATCGTGGGGAGTCCAATCACGGGCACATCGAATCGCATGTCTTGTTTCGGTTTGCTCACCTTAACGACGGTGATCGGCTGGTTGCCGGCTAGGGTCGCCGCGCGTCGGATCAAGTGGTCGGTGCCTTCCATGGCTTCCACCGCAACGCAAGCCTGGTCGCGCACCACAACGGACTGTCCGATGTCCATACGAGCGATCTCGCGGGCGATGTGGCGGCCATACTCAATGTCTCTCGACTCGCTAGGATTCGGAGCACGAGCAGTCAGAACTCCTGGCTCTGGCAACAATGGCTGCAGGAAAGCGGTCGACTCCATTAGGACAATTCCTTCCTCTTCCAGGACTCGTGCGACCGCGCCGATCAGTGAGTCTGTATTCTTCGAGGCAAGGCCGGCCAACAGCTTCACAAGCTTCAGATCGGGAACGATTGAACTGAAGATCTGCTTGTGCTTCACCTGGCCAGCCATCACGACTCGCGTGACACCCTCTTGCTTGAACGTCTTGATCAGCTTGCCGAGCTGCCCGAGGCCAATCCAGTGCACTGTACGGGCGGCTGAATTGATCTCTTCGAACGCCTCTTCCTTGATGGCAGCGACAACCATATCGATGCCCTGGCTGCGAGCGGCGTCGAGCACGAGAAAAGGAAACTTGCCGTTGCCTGCGATCAGACCGTAGCGCATGCGCGTGAGATGGGCAGCGTCCGGCGACAGCCGGGCACGCCGGCCCGATGTGCTCCAGACACTCTCACCGGATGACCCCTCTTTCGCTGCCCTCTATGAACTCGATAATCGACTGAACATCCCGGTCGTCTGCAAACCGCTCCTTGAGAGCAGCGAGCGCTTGACTGGTGTTCAACTTCGACTGCTGGATGACGCGAAATGCCGCGCGGATGTTCGTCATGGATTCTGGCGAGAACCCTTTGCGCTCCAGCCCGATGGTGTTCACGCCGTAGTTGCCTGCCTCCCTCGGACTCACCGTTTTCGAATAAGGGAGAACATCCTTGGTAATAACCGAATAGCCACCGACGAACCCGTGAAACCCAACCTTGCAAAACTGGTGGATGCCAGAGAAAGCTCCGATTGTCGCGTGGTCGGCAATCAAGACATGTCCAGCCAGGGTCGCGGCATTGGCCAGCAGGATGTGGCTCCCAAGGATGCAGTCATGCGCGATATGGCTATAGGCCATAATGAAATTGTGATGGCCAATCACAGTGCGTCCACCGCCTTGGGCGGTTCCGCGATGCACCGTCACATACTCGCGAAAAATATTGTCGTCCCCCACGATGAGCTCAGTACGCTCTCCTCGGTACTTGAGGTCCTGTGGCGGAAGGCCGATGGACCCGAACGGAAAGAAGTGGCAGCGCTGGCCGATCTGGGAAGGGCCCTGGATGACCACATGCTCGTCGACGCGGCAGCCAGCGCCCAGGATGACGTCGTCGCCAACGACAGAATAAGCCCCAATGATCACATCCGCGCCCAGCGAAGCTCTCGAGCTGACAATGGCTGTGGGATGAAGGCCCATTAGTTTTCCCGATCCACGATGGTGGAAAAAATCTCCGCTTCGGCTACCAGCTTGTCTCTCACAAAAGCTTCGCCTCTGAGTTTGCCGTGGCGCGGCCGCATCTTGATGGCTTCGACGACGATGCGAATCTGGTCGCCTGGAACGACCGGCTGCCGAAATCGAGCTTGGTCGATCCCGCTGAAATAGACCAGCTTCCGCTCCCTGTCGGGAAGCTCCTTCAAGACCATAACGGCAGCCACCTGTGCCATCGCCTCCACGATCAAAACTCCTGGCATGACAGGCGTGCCTGGAAAATGCCCCTGAAAGAACGGCTCATTGGCGGTGACGTTCTTGATTCCAACGATCTTCTTGGCTGGATCCAGCTCAAGAATGGCGTCCACCAGCAGAAAGGGAAACCTGTGGGGAATGATCTTTTGAATCTCATTGACATTCATGAGCATGGGGAGGTCCTTAGATGTGGTGTGGGTAAGACGGATGCGCCTTGGGCAGTACAATCCAGCGGCTGGCCAGGGGCAAGGGCAAGGCCTGCGGCTCGTTCATCAGGTCCCGCACCGAATCTCCATGTGGCACACCCAGAGTACACGGTGATCATAACAGCCACATTAGCCAGCCCAGGCAGATCCCGACGCAGGGAAGCACAGTGCGGTCACACTCAGTCGGTGCTAGCTCACGACTAGCCAGAATCGAGCGATGGCGAGCCGTTTCGATCGCAGTCCCCGTGATGCTTTTCCCTTAGAGGGTGTTTAAAAACCCTCTGAATGCTGCGCCAGACGGCGGAGCATCAGGTGAATCATGGCGATCTTGATGAAAGCCTCACTGGTTTCGGGCA
>VFZK01000311.1 GCA_016871215.1 Acidimicrobiia bacterium
TCCTCGCATTCCCCGTTGCAAGGGCTCCATGTCAGCCTTGGTGGAACCGGCTGATTGAAGGCAGTCTAAGTCGAGCCCGTCTCTTCGATCCAGGCATCGGCTTCAATTTCTACCAGCATGTCGGGATGAATGAGCCGGCTCACTTCAACCATCGCTGTTGCAGGCCGGATGTCCGAGAAGACGGCCCCGTGAGCCTTTCCCACTTTCTCCCATTCCAGAATATTCGTAACGTAGATTCGAGTCCGCACGACGTCTTTTAACGCCGCGCCTGCCGAATGCAGAGCTCGCTCGATGTTTCGAAGGATTTGCGCTGTTTGAGCGGAAGCGTCGCCCACTCCCACAATCTTTCCCTCAGCATCGGTTGCGGTAGTCCCAGAAACCCACACCCGCTGGCCCACACGAACCGCCCGCGAGTATCCGACGATCGGTTCCCAAACAGTGCCGCTTGAGATCTGGATCCTTTTCATAAGGAACAACGCTGAACTTTGATTCGTTCTATCACAGTTTCAAGGACCGATTTTCAGGCTTCACGCGACTTCCACCGTTCGTTCCATCACCCAGGCATTTTCGCTAGGGTTGGCGTAATAGTTCTTGCGCTCGCTGGCAATGCGGAATCCGTTCCGCCTGTAAAACTCGATGGCGCGGGTATTCGACTGGCGAACCTCCAGCAGCATGCGAGGAATCTTGAAGTGCTGCGCCACTTCCAAGCAGGCTTGCAAGAGCCGGTAGCCAACCCGTTTCGCTACGTAGTCTGGAAACACCACGAGATTGCAGAGCTCGCAATCGTCGATCAGGTTCGCCACCACTGCCAGGCCGACGATCGCCTTCGATCCAGGCAGGTTCTCCGTGTCCTCGGCAACCAGGCAGGTATAGACGCGAGGGGCACTCATCACAGCCCGGTAGCCAGCCTCTCCCCACTTGCTCAGATAGGACCAAGAATTCTCGATCTCGACAACCCGGGCCAGGTCTTGCAGCTGCATCAGGCGAATTGCGATGTTCATTGCCGCCACTTCAACTCGGCATCCGGTTTGCGCAGATAGTACGCTTGAACCTCTGCGGGTGGTGAAAATTCCCTCGCCTTCGCCTGCCGATGCGCGATGCGACTCACCGACCGCGCCAAGAAGGGATCGCTGTCAAGAACTCGCCAGCCCGGCCGGGCAACGATCAGATGTTTGTAGATCGAAGCGCCGCCGCCGACGAAACAGGCGTCGGGGTAGGTCATCGAGGCCAGGAATACAGAGGCTTTTTCGACAACGCCTGCACTTAGAAGTGTCAACCCTTCGCTACTCCGCCGGTAAACGGCGCTGTAAATTTCATCGCGTCGCGCGTCGATGACTGGAACCACAACTCCTTGCTGTCCCGAAAATGCCTCAACCCAGGCTTCGAAAGCAGTCACTGGAATGACCGGCTTGCCAAGGGATTCTGCCAAGCCTTTGATTGTCGTCAAGCCGATCCGAACTCCCGTAAACGAGCCCGGCCCGCAAACCACCGCAAAAACATCGACGTCCTTGACGGCGCAACCGCAACTCCGCAGCAGCGTGTCAATGCCCGGCAGCAGTCGAACCGAGTGTGTTTCCTCAGATTCGGCGTTGAACTCTCCTTTGAGTGTTCCATCGTCCGAAAGCGCGATGCTGGAAGCCGGTGTAGAGGTATCGACGCTAAGGATACGCATTCAGTCGCTGGCTGTTGCCGGGCATCAGTCCTCCACTATCAGCGAAGCTGAGCCATCGACACCAGCAGGTCGTTCTTGTCGATTGAGGGCAGGTTCTCTCTTGCGGAAAAACCGCCGAGTGCCAGAAAACCCAAGCCGGAAGCGGGGTTCGTTGACACGCTAGGATGCGGATTATATACTTCGGCGCTTGAAGCAACCAACCGTTTTCCGCTCGCGGCAGGCCGCCCCTCGCGTTCCCATCGGATGGACCCTTCCACCCCCATGATGGCGCAGTATCACCAAGTGAAGAAGGAGTTTCCCCACGCACTGGTGTTCTTCAGGCTCGGCGACTTCTATGAGATGTTTTTCGATGACGCCGTCGTAGCCTCCCGCGAGTTGGAGATCACGCTTACTTCGCGCAACAAGGAAAAGGGGCTGTCCGTTCCTATGTGCGGCGTCCCTTATCACGCTGCCGACGGTTACATTGCGAAGCTGATTCGCAAGGGCTACAAGGTCGCCGTCTGCGACCAGGTAGAAAGACCCAGGCCCTCGCAGAAGCTGGTGCGGCGTGCCGTAACACGGGTTGTCACGCCGGGCACCGCTTCTGGAAACTTGCTCGAACCGCACGACAACAATTTCCTCGCGTCGGTTTGGACCGATTCCGCGGGCGCAGGTCTTGCTTGGTTAGATGTCTCGACAGGCGACTTTCGCATCACGGAGTTCATCGGCGAGCCGGCCAACACGCTGCTGCAAACCGAACTGGAACGGTTGCAGCCTAAGGAGATCCTCTATCCTGCAAGCTGGCATTCGAAAAGCTCACTGCGGAACACTCTGCCTGTGGCGGCGCAGACACCCGCGGACGACTGGGTGTTCGCTTTCGACTATGCACAGCGGTTGCTCACGGAACACTTCGGGGTCATGAGCCTGGATGGTTTTGGTTGCCAAGAACGTAAGCTGGCTGTCTCGGCTGCCGGAGCCGTCCTTCACTACTTGAAAGATACGCAGAAATCCTCGCTGAGCCACATCGACCGAGTGCAGTGGTACGAAATCTCCGATTCGATGGCTCTCGATGCTGCTACCGTGAGGAACTTGGAGCTAGTGCAGTCACTCTTCGATGGCTCGCGGCAAGCCACATTGATTGGCTGCCTCGACCGGACCTCCACAGGCATGGGCGCACGGCTTCTGAAGCACTGGCTGTTGCGTCCGGAGATCGATCTGGCCGAGATCGACCAGCGCCTCGATGCCGTGTCTGAACTGAAGCAACAACTGATCGAACGGGAAGAGATCAAAACCCGGTTGCAGAAGGTTTATGACGTCGAACGCCTGCTGTCGAAAGTGTCTTTGGCGACCGCCAACGCGCGCGACTTGGCCGCACTGAAGCATTCGCTCGAGCAGGTGCCTGCTATCAAGGCTGGGCTGCAAGCCTTTCACGCGTTGCGCTTACGTAAACTTGACGAAGAAGCGGACCCTTTGGTCGATGTCACGGCCTGGATCGGAGAGGCACTCCAAGACAATCCACCGATTCTTCTCACCGAGGGTGGGTTGATTCGTGACGGCTATCACGCCGAACTCGACGAACTGCGAGCGATTAGCTCCAAAGGAAAACAGTACATCGCAGCCCTCGAAGCGCAAGAACGCGCACGAACCGGGATTCAAAACCTGAAGGTGAAGTTTAACCATGTCTTTGGTTACTACATCGAAATTTCCAAGTCGCAGCTTGGATTGGTTCCATCCGACTACGAGCGCAAACAGACGCTGGTTGGCGCCGAGCGTTTCACGATGCCGGAGCTTAAAGAGTATGAGCGCAAGGTCCTCGGAGCCGAAGAACGCGTCGTCGAGATCGAGTATGAACTGTTCTGTGACCTGCGGTCCCGCGTCGGGCGCGCGGCCAGGCGCATCCGCGGCACGGCTTCAGCCCTGTCGCAACTCGATTGCCTGTTCTCGCTGGCCGAAGTGGCCCATACCTGGGGATACGTGCGGCCAGACTTGGGCAATGGGGAAGAGTTCATTATCCGACAGGGCCGCCACGCCGTCATCGAACAGCTTGCAGACCAGCTCCCAACGGGCAAATTCATCCCGAACGACCTGTACTTGAACGACTCGAGCGACCAGATCCTGATCATCACGGGCCCTAATATGGGAGGCAAGTCCACTTATCTGCGTCAGACCGCCCTGGTTTCGATTCTGGCACAAATGGGATCGTTCGTTCCCGCCAGCGCCGCCAAACTTCCCATCGTCGACCGGATCTTCACTCGCATCGGCGCTACCGACAATCTGGCGCGCGGCCGCTCGACGTTCATGGTAGAGATGACGGAGACCGCAGCGATTCTGCATACCGCCACTTGCAAGAGTCTCATCATCTTGGACGAGATTGGCCGTGGCACCGCGACTTTCGATGGACTCTCGATCGCCTGGTCGGTCGTCGAATATTTGCATCAGCAGACTCGGGCCAAAACGCTGTTCGCCACGCACTATCACGAACTCACCGAACTCGCCGAGCTGTTGCCTGGCGTGAAGAATTGCCACGTGGCTGTGAAGGAGTCGGGTCAGGACATTGTCTTCTTGCGCCGTGTCGAGCCAGGTAGTGCCGACAAGAGCTATGGAATCGAAGTTGCCAAGCTGGCAGGGCTGCCAACCGCTGTGCTGGAACGCGCTCGAGAAATTCTGAAGAAGCATGAGGAGGGCGAGCACGAGATCAGCGATCACCTCACGCGAAAATACAAGCGTAAACGGAAGTCCGTTCCCGAGACTCAAATGAGTTTGTTCATGATCACCGATCACGAAGTACTCGACGAATTAAGGACACTGAATCCGGACCAGCTGACGCCGTTGCAGGCGCTCGAGAAACTTCACGAGTTCAAGGCGAAGGTATGAAAAGAAGTGAAGTGGCAGAGTACGAAGACTGCCCACTGCAATTCCTTGCGATCCGGCTGTTTGGCTTTCTCTGCTCGGCCCCTTGCTGGCTTGCAGTCAGGCGGGTGGGAGCATGGCGCTCATGGCAGAGCGATGTGGGGGCCGCCACTGCGACGACGGCGGCCATGTGGAAGATTGGCGTGCACAGTGCCGTCCCCCGAGTCGCACCTTCGCTGTTCGATCGTCTCCCATGAAGAACCCTTGCCTCGTCATTGGGCTAATGTCGGGAACTTCATTAGACGGCGTTGACGCCGCACTGGTGGACATTGCGGGTTCGGGCACCGACACACGAATCAGCCTGAGGCATTTCGTATCGGTTCCCTTTGCGAAAGACGTCCAGGGCGAGCTACTGCGCGTGGCTTCGCAAACACCTGTGCCGGCGGGCGTGATCAGCCACCTGAATTTCTTGCTGGCGGCGCTTTACACCGAAGCCGTCCAGCGCGTCTGCGAGGAAGCAGGTGTTGCGTCCAGCGAAGTCGATTTGATCGGTTCGCATGGGCAGACGATTTTTCACCAATCCGAGCCGGCGCCCTTTTGCGGACGCATGCTGGCTTCGACGTTTCAAATTGGAGAGGGATCCCTGTTGGCGGAAAACACGGGCGTCACCACCGTGTCCGATTTTCGCCCGCGCGACATGGCAGCGGGCGGCAAAGGAGCTCCGCTCATTCCGTATGTGGACTATTTGCTCTTTCGCGACGCGCAGCTGAGCCGCTTGCTTCTGAATGTCGGCGGGATTGCAAATATCACTTCGCTCCCAGCAGGGTCGGCGCTGGAGCAGGTGAAAGCTTTCGACACCGGGCCCGGCAACATGGTCATCGATGCCTTGGTCCGCCGCTTCACGAATGAAGAGCAGGGCTATGACACGAATGGCTCGCTAGGAGCGTCGGGCCAAGCGATCGTCCCGCTCCTGGAAAAACTGCTGGCAAATCCTTTCTTTGAGGCCCATCCGCCCAAGACGGCCGGGCGCGAACAGTTTGGGCAAGCATTCGTCCGGCAAATGCTCGAGCATGGCCAGACGGCACGCTTCGAAGACCTCGTCTGTACCGCCACAGAACTGACGGCTCGATCCGTCGCCGCTGCCGTCACCAGGTTTGTGCTGCCCGAGACAACCGTCCACCAGATGATTGTCTCCGGCGGGGGCGCTCGCAATGCCTTTCTGATGCAGCGGCTGCAGCTCGCCCTGCCGAAGACGGAAATCTTGACCTCGGAAGATCTGGGAATTCCTACGGCGGCCAAGGAAGCGATTGGCTTCGCGATTCTGGCCAATGAAACGTTGCACCTCCACGCGGGCAATGTACCTGGCGCGACAGGCGCCCGTCGTCCAGTTGTCCTGGGCAAGGTCGCCTATGGGGACAACTATCGACGGTTGCGCGGAATCACGCAGCCCTAGCGGTAACGGTGCGAGAACGCAATCGCTGCGTGGAGAAGAAGGGGATGCGCCAGGTGCAGAAAACGAAGCCTTCGATTCCTTGCTACCCTCGCCTCAAGACTTGCTGTTGCGTTTCGGCCGGCGCTTCCGGTTGCGATTCGCTCGAGCAAGCGCCGCGGTAGTACAACACGGTTGTACCAGGGTCCCCTCAAAATCTCGTAAGTTGAGTCGAGGTCGAGCCCTTGCTAACGCGCGGGCTATTGATTTGGTTCACGCGGTTGTTCAGTAGCCCGACCGTAAGGGAGGGCTCACGACTTTGACGGGACCCTGCGGTCTCAATCGTTGCAAAAGTACTTGCTTAATCTAATCGAATCGAGTATAGTACGGGGCCTGCGACGAACTAAGAAGACTCCTACTCAGAAGGACCTGGTCAGTGTCACTGCTGTCCAAGATAAATTGGGATAGGGAAGAGCTGTGTTGATCTAGTTGGAGATAGATCGACCTCCGGTTCATTTTCAGAACCAAGTTCCCCTGGGGATTTCCGATGCTCGGTGTTAGGTGC
>VFZK01000312.1 GCA_016871215.1 Acidimicrobiia bacterium
TTGCACGCCAAACACAAACCGCCACACCCTGTCGCCGCCTAATCTCCCGTCTTGAAACCTTCCTTCCTCCCTACTGTGCCCACGTGTCTGCGGGCAACGCCGTCTGCCTGCTGGTTTCCCTTTGCTCTAGATTCTTCCACACTCCCACCCTGATAATCGCAACTTGCCGAGGCTCCCCCCAGCCTCCCAGTGCCACTTTCAACCGTTTCGCGACAGAAACTAGTTAAACGCGTGAGCTACTCCGGCCGCGCGGTAGATGGCTCTGAGTTGTTCCCTCAGCTCTGCCCTTCCGCCGCGCAACCACAGGGGCTTGGGCGCCAGCATGCCGAGCAGGTGAGGAACGTCGCAGATGCGCAAGACGTTCAGCAAGGCAGGCGCCGCAGCCTCCTGGTGGCTGGATGGCGGATCGTCGAGCATTACGCCCGCAACTTCGGGCGCCCAAAGCGCCGCATAAGCTGCCAGAATCCCCGAGGCGCCTTCGCCGACCAGATACACTGGGGTTGGCGCTCGCTCTACTGCCAGGCCGCGAGCCACGGCAGCCAGATCCCACACGCGTCCGGTCTCCACGGTACGCCCTAACAACGCGTGGGACCGTTCCACATAGTTGGGCGGGTTCTTAACCGTCCACCGCGTATTCCCGATTCCCCGAGGCTCACAGACCATCACCACGTCGTCGGACTTTTTCCAATCCTTCGCTGCCTCAACCGTCCCGTCCTTTGCGCCAGCCAGAACCAGCAGCACCCGTCTCACAGGCGCTCCCTCGGCCGGCCGGGCAACGGTCCGGACGTCGACTCGGATTCCCGGTTCCGTTTCGAATCCAGCAGCCTCCGGCACAGCGGAAGCTAGGCGACGCGCGGGGGCCAATGTGTCCGGAAAGTATCGGAACGTGAATTGGCGCAGCTTGCCGAACAGGTGCTGTTTCCACTGGGAGAATTGTCCCACCTTGGGCAGTTCTACCGTCGCCATGGGCACAAAACGCTCGTCAATCGTGGTGTTCTTCTGGTCTTTGGGCAGTTCTCTGTCGCTAGGAAACACGCGCAATTTTTCCGGATCCAGCGGATGGCGTTCCTGATTGCGCTCACCCGTGACCAGGTCGCGCTCGCTGTCCGCCACCGCGCCCGCCTCGTTCTTTAGAGACCGGTTGTGAAACCGGTACACTGCCTGGCGGATGTCCTGGCGATACGCATGTCCGCCAATGCTCACCAACGCATCCACATCGTCGCCGGCCCCAAACAGGCTGTAAACCCGCTCCAGCCGGTTGATGACGCGCTCGTTGGCATCCATCGGGAAGATCGCGTCGTGGTCGCTGTTGACGAAGAAAAGAGGCCGGGGCGCGATGAGCGCTGCGATCCGCGTCCAGGGCCATTGATAGAGGTTGTGGAAGAACATGCAGTCGCAGTGGCCGTTGATGACGCGACTGGCCACGTACGAGGCCAGGTCTGCCATGCCGCTGACGGGGGCGGCAATCTTCACGCGTTCGTCGGCAGCAGCAATCCAGAAAGTCACGGCTCCGCCACCGCTGATCCCCGTGACAGCAATCCGCTGCGGATCCACTTCGGGGCGGCTTAGCAGATAGTCGATCCCGCGAATGCCGTTCCAGCACTCGACGCCCGCTGGAGTATAGCCACGCGAGTACCACCACCACCGCCCCTCGCGGTACGTGCCGTGATGGACCGCTTCGATTTCCCCCAACTGCAGCGTGTCGATCACCAGGCACAGGTAGCCGTGACGGGCGAACCAGATGCCATGAGCCTGGTAGGCGGTCTTGTTGCCGTTGCGACCTCTCGAGGCATGCCCACACACATACAGGATGGCCGGCAGCCGCTCTCCGTCTTTCTGCACGGCCGGCCGATACAGATTTCCGGTGACATACAAACCCGGGCGGCTCTGGTAATGGAGCATGTCCACGATGAACCCATCGCCCACCAGGGTTCCGGTGCGCGTAGCGTGCAGAGGCGTCTTTTCCGGGAAGGGCGAGAGTCCCAGCATATAGAAGTACTCTTCCCGGTAAGTCTGCCGCGCTCGTTCCCACTCGGACCGCGATCCCAGCCCCGTCCCGAAACCTGCCTCGATTCGTTCGGCTTCGCGGCGCAGATACGTTTGAATCGACTCGTCGCCTGGTGCGCTTCGGTCTGCCTCTCCATAGGTTTGCGCTCCCAGCCACGTTGGCAGCAAAACCAGGACACACATGGCGCACGCAAAACTCTTCGCGTTCATAGTTGTCACTCCTTGGCCGCATAAGTTATCAGGCAGCGAGGTGTGAGAGAACCCAAAATCCGCTGAGATCTATGAGGATACCTCATCCACTAACCACCGTGGGGTAATGCCCTAGCTCAGACCGAACCGGTACTGTAGAAGGCGGCTGCAGTCAGGTCTTGCTCGAAACAGCCTTGTTGAAGTAACGTCCCGGCATGGCAACTCAGGTGTCCACAACCGAAGAAATCGCCCGCCGCATCGCTCGGTTCGCGGCCGGACGGCCAAGCGTGCTGGCCGCCTATCTGTTCGGCTCGGCACTGCAACAAAGGCTCGCCGTCGATAGCGACATTGACGTTGGCTTGCTGTTCGCGAATCCTCCCGATTTGTTTGGCGTGTTTGATCTTCAGGACGAACTGACACGGATTCTCGGACGGCAGACAGATCTGGTCTGCCTCAACCGGGCCTCTCCTATTCTTGCGATGCAAGTGCTAAAGAGGGGGGCGATCGTCTTTCAGCGGTCCGAAAGAGCCGTGCGTGAGTTCCAGGTTTGGACGCATTTCGCTTACGTCGACTTGAAGCAGGTTCGCAAACCGATCGAAGAAGCGCTGTTATCGGGCTGATCTATGGTCGACCAGGATATCCTGCTAGCGAAAATCGCCTCGATTCGGAAGTGCCTGGACCGTATCAGGAACGTGACCGGTGGCGTGCCCGAGTCCTTAGATCATCAGGACACGCAGGACATCTTTGTGCTGAACCTGCAGCGCGCCGTTCAGGCGGCCATCGACCTGGCGGCTCACCTGGTGGCTGACCTGAAGCTTGGACTACCGGAAACCCTCAAAGAGAACTTCGCGCTCCTTGAAACCAGCCAAATCGTCGACGCAGCGCTCTCCGCGCGGCTGCAGGCGATGGCCGGCTTCCGCAACATCGCTGTTCACAACTACCAGCAGCTCAACGTCGCGATCTTGAAGTCCATTCTGGCCCATCGCATCAGCGACCTCGAGCACTTCGTTCAGGCTGTAAGCGAACGCTACCGTCGCACGTAATCGAGCTCGATCGTGACCCACGCCGGCCTGCCCTTCGTGGGAATCAGCTCGGCACCGTTTGCCGGCAATCAATAAGAGCACAGTCTCCACCGGGTGACCTTCAACCTGACCTCTCCGGCATCCGGTGCGACCGTTCAAGCCAGCCTTAATCGGAACCGGCTTTGCTCCATCGGAACGAGAACAGGGATCCCTGCTTCATCTTGAAGCGCAGCAGACATGCGCCGCTTCGGATCGGCTGAACGGTCCTTCGATCGCCCCAAGCTACCCTGTGGCGCACGGCATCGACCTTCTCGACCCGGCTGGACTCTCCCGTGTAGCCTTCCACGGGAGCACCCTCGGGCGTCAGCACGTCCACAGCGACATAGCCGCTAAAAGCGTTCACATTCAAGTCCAACCTCATGGGTTCGGTGAGCGGCACCGGGTTTGTGAGCAGCACGCCTTCGGTCCCTCGTCCCGCCTCGAGGCTCACCCAGCCGTCCCGGCGAATGGAGGCGAGGCCAATGGCTTTCTTGTGCGATTTTCCCGAGCCATGCTTGGTGCTGCCGCCCAGATAGGGCACGAGCAGCCGATCGCCGTTCGGGATCGGAGCGTTCAACGTCGGGACTACGAAATGAGAATCCCACGCCCCCTCGCCGCCCATCGGAAGCATCGGCCGACGGCCTCCCACGCGCTCCCACTTCAGGCCGTCGGCACTCCAGGCCAGCTGCGTGTCCATTCGCTCGATCGCCTGGTGCAGGATCTCCAAAAAGGCCAGAAAGCCTTTCCCGTAACGAAAAACCTGTGCGCCGTAGATCTGCACGTCCTCCGGATCATCGTCATCGTGTCTCAAGACCACGCCGCGATCCATCCAGTGGACAAGGTCTTCGCCGGTCCACATGCGAACAAGCCGAAGTCGAATATCAAAGCCCCACGGCATTCCAGGGATCGCTTGGGAGAAAGGCCGCGTGAAGAAGGAATATCGCCCGGCAACCTCGTCGTAGGTAATCGAAGAACGGTCGCCTTTCTCGGGAAGAACCGGCGGGAGCTGAATCTCAAAACGCTCGCCATCCATCGACCGCATCGCATAGTTGCCACTGGGAAAGCCTTCCGGAGGGCGATTGAAGTAGGCGATGCCCACGAACCTGGCTCCGGCGAACCAAGGATCCACTCCAGGCCCCACGGCCACAACCGAGGCGTTGTCGATCCCCCAGTTTCCAGGGAGTGTGATGGCCTGTCCGCGACGTATCCACGTCTTTCCGTGATCTTTGGATGCCGCCAGGCGGAGCCGCCAGTCGGTGTAGTTGAGGTACCACAGCTTCAGCTCATTCATCTGCCTATCGAAGGCAACCGTAGAGTACCCGATCGCCGTCCCGTCCTCGACGGGGTCGGGAAGAAATACCGGCTCGCTCCACTCCCGCCTCAGAGGCTGAAGCACCCTGGCCAGACCGGCGCTCAACAAAACGTGCTCGTCGTTGACGAACAGATATAGGTCCGGGTCGTGAAAGCTGCCGGCCAGTCGTGACTCCGCACTCGCGCTCGTATAGCAGCAGGACAGCAGCAGGCCCAGGACAACAGCAGCAGCCGCGTTTCTGATGTTGCGCATCATGTTCTCCTCCTCAAAGCTGCCTATCGCCAATTCTAGCAGCACGCCGGCGCGGGCGTCGACGACCGCCCGATGAACCGTTTGGCTGCGGCCCCGGCCCTGTGGAAGCCATCCACGATCGTGACCTCGGAGTTCATCGCGCTTGGGCGGACGACTCGTAAAACCACGCCGTGTCGATGACGGCCACGCGGAGGTCGATGATGTCCTGGATGCGCCAGTCGGGCAGATACTCGCAAGTCCAGTAGTTGAGGATGGCGCGGCCATCGCGGGTGAAGCGGCAGCCGGGGTTGGAGAAGGCGCGTTTCGGATCAGTCTCGATGTCGCGCACGTGCTGCCAGGTGCGGCCGTTGTCCTTCGATACGGCGGCCGTGAGAGGGCTGCGCTTGCCGTAGTGCGAGCGGAACTTGGGATCGAAACTGTTGTTCCAAATCATGAGCAGGTCGCCGGTGGAGGGGATGCGGGCCAGCTCCGGGCAGGACTCCGGCGAGGTGAGGCCGGTGCTCTTGGGCTCGGACCAATGCACGCCGCCGTCGGTGGATTCGGAAAGGTGCAGCGTGCCGAGCTGGTTGCGCATCACCATGAGCACGCGGCCATCGCCCGCCTGCTCGACGTGCGGCTCCATCGCGCCGCGCTTCGGCAGCGTGAGGCGGTTCGCGGCCTCGGTCCAGGTGCGGCCATCGTCGTCGCTGAAAAGCACGGTGGCGGCGTATTTGCCCCACGGACCATGATGGCCCGGCACCGCCGGACTCACTGGCAGCAGCAAACGTCCCGACTGGAGTCGCTTCACGGTCGCATTGCAGAGCGCGTGCTCTCGCCGCGCGAAGAACTCCGCGAACGGAGTGAAGGTGCGGCCTTCATCGGCAGATTTCCATGCGTAGAGCGTGCAGGAAGCGCCTTTGTCCGTATCCTTGGCGTGGTTGCGGTGAAACAGCAGCAGGATGCCGCCATCCTTCGCGCGGATGAGATTCGGCGAATACACATTCACATCGCCCGGCACAGTGCCCGTGATGACGCGATGTCCGCCCCAGGTGAGGCCGCCATTGGCTGACTCATGCGCCACGAGCCGCGTGGTGGCGAAGTCGTTGCCATCGCCCCCAAACTCCATCGAGACCAGCAACAACCGCCCGTCCTTCAACTCGACGACATCCCCCTCGCTCTTGCGCGGCAGCTCCGCCGTGCTCGCGCTGACAATGACAATGGTTTTCTTGCCTGCCACATCCGGAGGCAGCACTTTGGCGGAAGGCGTCTGCGCCTCCGCTGCGACGATCAGGAGTATGAGGGTGATGAGGGTGAGTTTCAGCATGGTTTGAGCTGTATGATTCATCGCTTGGGTTCTTCGAGCTCTGTGTTCTGCGCTGGTGCGGCGGGCTTGGCAACGTGGATGACTCGATCGCACACACCTTGTCCACCGTGCTAGTGCTCAAGGTCGAGTAAACCGGCCTCTCACACTTCAGCTCGGTCCGCCAGGTCTGAGCCCTTCGACTTTCAGGCGCCTCTCGCCTTGCAGGAGACGAGGGGCACAGGAACCGCCCATCCGCCACCCCCCCCCAGGATCAGGCCAAAAGGCACGACTTACCAATACCCGCGCCAACGGCCTTCCCAGTACGCGGCAAGCCACGCCGTCAGGCTGTCGCCGTCGATCAGCTTCG
>VFZK01000313.1 GCA_016871215.1 Acidimicrobiia bacterium
CCAGGTCCTTCTGAGTAGGAGTCTTCTTAGTTCGTCGCATGCCCCGTACTATACTCGATTCGATTAGATTAAGCAAGTACTTTTGCAACGAGTGATACCTCACTTCAACCGCCCCTTTGCCGAGAATAGGTGAGGAGGTTAAGGAGCCGTTAAGAAATAACTCAATCCTTTGAGCAGGTCCTGCAGGAGACTATCCCACTCACCCTTCCTTCGGCCAGTCTCTACCAAGTGGAGAGGAGTCAGGGTTGAAGAGATAAGTGGTGGAGGCAACGATGCTTCAAGTTGATCGATTCATTTTCGCGGAGTTGCTAACTTTGGTTTAACCACCATCATGGGAACTTCTCCAACAGACAGCGGCTCACCCAGCTCTCCCTCCCAAATGGGCCGAGCACTAATCCGAACTAACTGTAGCATGGGGGTGGATGGAGCATCCGCACTCGCAACCAACATAATGGTAGCCTTCTGGCTCTTAGCCCGAAACCTATCTTTCTTTCCTTCTCCCCCTTCAAAACCTATTTCCCTCTCCGGCTCAACTTCAGTGGCCGGAAAGAACCGCACACCCGCGGGCAGATTCTCCATCTCCAGGGTGATTTGGCCGCTAAATCCTTCTTCCTGCTCAGTGATAACCGTTAACTTCTTCGCTTTCCCTGGTACCAGGTTGATACGATCTTCTTTGACTTCAATGTGGCCGATATGGGGGATCTGGGGCCGAATCACAACTCGATAGCTAAAACGCCAGTTGCCGTATCGAGCAGTAATGTCGCGAATTTGCAGAGTGTAATCTCCACTCCGATCGAATGTATAAATCGTCTTAGGTTCGAGAGACCGAGCCCAGAATTTATTTTCCAGTCTCCTGAAGAAGTTCGTCAATATTTCCTCTCCATTACTATCAAGAACCCCTAGCCGCGGAGTGAAATCGAAGGGTTTTGCATCCGGTGTCTCAATCTCAAAAGCCAACTGTTGTCCAGTTCCCACCTTGAATCTAAAATTGTCTACGTCTCCCGGTCGCTCAATGGTACCTTCAATCAACGTTGGAACCGTTACCTCTAGAGCCTGGCTGGCTGTTTCATTCGGCTCTATCTCCTTTACATGATTAAGGGCGGAGTCGGGCGGTTCGAGATCTACACTGTCGTGTTTTGCCGCACTTCGAGGGTCAGCCGCTGAGATCGGAGAGCCGCCATGGGTGATGACTTGATTCGGTACAGTTTTCCTCGTTGTGACAGCTCGCGCCCAAAGGACTTGAAGACGATTCAGCTCCAGTTTTCTATCAAATAAACGCTCCTGCCAGGCAGTCGTCGTGAAAGGATTTGTCTCTTTTGATGAGGGAATCGAGTGTTTTCCAGGCAAGATGAGAAGCTGGTAAAAACTATCCGGCCCACCGATACCTAAATGCGTGCCGACCTCCAGCAGATAGCGACCCTGTTTTCTGAATCGATAAGTCAGGCCGTCATTAGGCGGACCGTCCAAACCTCCTACGGCATCCCGAAAAATACGAGGATTCGCATGAAACGCCAGCCGTGTGAGTCGCTGTGGATCAAACCAGCTTCCGCTGGGTTCATAAAGCGTGATCTCGGCAGCATCAAAACCGCTCACCTGAATAGTGGAGATAACCTTGAAGGTTAGCTCTTGATCCTTGAGGGCCGGAAACGAATAATAGTCCACCTCCCCTTTTTCACTGATTGCTCCATTAACGATGACGGGAATGTTCAGAGGCTGTGCCGCTACCGGAGTATCATGGGAAGCAGAGGTTTCGCTAACTGAGTCGATGGAGCGGGAATTGACAAGAAACTGCAGCCCATTGGAAATCCCCCTTGACGCGCACAATCTCAATGAATAAGGCCCACACTTTGTGGATGGATCAATTTGCACTTGCAACAGTACTCGCTGGCCGTGTCGTGTTTTCTTCTTTTTGTAGCTCTGCCCGGGAGCCTCTTTTTCCTGCAGTTCGATGTCCTCGATTTTTTTGATCTGCGCTCTTAGGCCGGGAGCATCGAACCAAGCGGCGTAGACTCCTGCAAGGCTCGTCCCTCGGATCTCAGCTTCGACAGTCCTCCCTTGAGGGCCTCCCAGAGGAAAAATGGAAATCAGCTCGGGATCGGTAGTAGCGTTGCCAAGCTTCTCCTGCGCACCCAATTGAGTTGCGCCGACAGCTAAGAGAAACAGGAGAAGAGAGGGAAATTTGGAAATCGCTTTCAAATTCGTAATGCCTGGAAATTCTCCAAATATCATGGGCCGGCGAGCTAAAACGAATAGCGCAAAGCAAATTGGATCTGCCTGGAACTTCCGGCCGCAAGGATTGTGCCTGCAGCAGGACTACTGAGTTGGTTTACCGGGAACCCTAGCGGGGGTGTATTGAAAAGGTTGAAAAACTCAGTGCGGAACTGCAGGTTCCCAGCTTCGCCCACGCGGAAGTTCTTGAGCAGGGCAAAGTCAAAGTTGACCAACCCAGGCCCACTTATAGTATTCCGTCCTGAAGTGCCATAGCATTGAAGTGGAGAAGAAAGAGTTTTGAAGATCGCTTCATTGCGGCAATCGGGGGGAAGGTCAAAAGCATCCCGATTATACCAGCGGTCTGCCGATGGCTTGTCAGGTCGAAGGGCCTTACCCGGGATAGTGTTCGGATGGTTAAGAATGCCGGAGCCAACGTTGGAGGTGTCCACACCGGAATAAACCGAAAAGGGGAAGCCCGTATTCAGGCTGATGATTGAGTTCATCTGCCACCCCCCCAAGAGGAATCCAGCCGTTCCACCATTGTTGAGATAGCGCTTGCCTTTTCCGAAAGGCAATTCAAATAGAAAACTGTCTACCAACCGATGACGCACATCGAAAACAGAGCGTCCGCGGTTTTCCCCGTCCAAGTTAAAATTGTTGTTCTGGAACTGGATACCTCCACCACCTGCCGCGCGCGCTTGCTGGCCAGTATCGATGGACTTGCTGAAGGTGTAGGCCATCAAATTGGTCAGCCCATGAAATCCCCGTTGTTCGGATTTGATCTGAAGCGCATGATAATAGCTATTTACCCGGGGAAGGGTAAAGTGGAAAGCGCTGTCAATACCAACTGAGCCGAAGGGTTGACGCGAAATCCGCGTACCGGGGCCCGCAATGGGTAAATTAAAAGACTGAGCATAGGATAAATGCCGACCGGTTGAGCCCACGTAAGCAGCGTCCACAGACCAGTTGGGCATGATCTCTCTTTGCACGCTCAAGTTCCAAGCCTGCACCGCTCCCGTGGGAAAGTGCATTCGATTATTCACATTCTGACCCGCTCCCAAATAGGTTCTTCCAAATGTGCCGCTTCCCGGTGGTAAGACCTCATTAAGAGACAGAAATGGGAAGATCTGGTTCGGCGTGTTGACCTGAACCGGAATTCGAAAGGGAAAATTCCGCACCCAATCGACAACGGTATTTCCGATCTCAGCATCATAGAACACCCCATACCCGGATCGTACCACCGTCTTGTCGGAACCGCCGACACGGTAAGCCAATCCAATACGTGGCGCCCAATTGTTTTTGTCGGTCTCCACAACTCCTCTCGGGACTTGACCATACCCTTCAATATTCTTGTTAGCTTGAAGCGGAATAAACGGCGGTGAGTTCAGTCCGCCGACGAAAACACCTCCAATCCTGTCGTATTTTTCATACAGAGGGGGAACGAAATCCCAGCGGATCCCGAGGTTAATGGTGAGATTTCGAGTTGCCCGCCAGGTGTCATTAAACCACGGCCCTAAATAGTGTCGGCGCAGATAAACCTGGGGATTGCCTGTAGTCACAATATTGAGATGACTAGTTCCCAACAAAAAGTCTGCCATGACACTGCCGACACCAGCGCCTGTCGGGTTGGCAGGATCGGCGGTAAAAGGAGTCCCTCGAAACGAAAAAGAAGGATTATTGGAACCTGCTGCCTCGTTGAGCTGAAAGTAATAGTATTGAAGGCCCATGCGGAAATCATGGGATCCGCGATTAATCGAAAGAGTTTCGAAAAGCTGCCAGGTGTTGTCCCGTTGCCGCGATGGGTTAATAGGTGAATTGGGGGGAGTTATACCTAAACCGCTGAATTCGATGCCAGGAAGATCCCAGCTGGCGCCGCCAAAGTCACCCTCCAAGCCTCTAATGCCCAAATCCCTACTAATGTGTGAAGTAAAAGCAAGCTGGGGGACAACATTGAGACGATAGCGACTAAAGCCAATCCGAGCCTCATTGACGACCGAGGGAGTAAAGAAGCGGGTATGGCCTAAAGTGGCGATCTGGGCCTTCGGTTCGCGTCGAACACCTGAACTTCTGGTGTACCTTCCCGGTGAATAAATGAATTCGTCAGAAAAGCTGTACCGCCCGAACAGTTGATCCTTAGAACTCAAGACATGATCCACACGGATGCTGAATTGGTCGTTCGATTGGTCTTGCGGGTCGCCGTTAAAGTATTGACTCAGGCTCAACGGCAGCGAGACCGGTAAATTGGGCAGATTGATATAACCTAAAATACCCTTGGCAATGGGTGAAATACGATCCGCGGGAATCCTGTTCCCTGGAAAAGGAGTTCTGAAGTACTTTGGGTTGGAAGGTGAAGCCGGCAGTGAGGGGTTAAAATTCGGGTTCGCTTGTGTGGTCGCTGGGTCGTAGATGGTAATGAGTTGGCCCGCAGCATTGCGAAAGCTTGAAAAGTCACCGGTGCGAGTGGCGGCGTCCGGGACAATGGCAATAGACGTCTGGGCCTTCACCTGACGAAATCCTTCATAACTTCCAAAAAAGAAGGTCTTGTCTTTTCTGATGGGTCCGCCAAAAGTTCCCCCGAACTGGTTTTGACGAAAAGCGGGAATCTTAGTCGGGGCCGGCCGGTCAAACAGATTCTTGGCATCTAAGGCCGAATTGCGCAGGAACTCGTGGGCCGTCCCGTGAAAGCTATTGGTTCCGCTCTTGGTGATCAGGTTGATCTGGCCACCAGACTGTTGCCCAAACTCCGCCGTATAGCTGTTAGTCTGAACCTTAAATTCTTGAATGCTGTCGATGTTGGGACTGATGACAAAGGTGTTGTAATTGGAATCGTGATTGAGGGTCCCGTCGATCAAAAACAAGTTGGAGGTCTCCCGATTCCCGTTGATGTTGATGGCCGAGGAGACCGTCCCACGCAGATTTTCCTGTTTACTGGAGCCCCCCCCAAAACTGGCTCCGGGAGAGGGTATCGCTCCGGGCACCAGCAAGGCGAGCTGCAGAAACTGTCGGCCATTGAGTGGAAGCTCCTTCACCTGCTTCTCGGCAATCACACTTCCTACACTGCCCTCGGTGGACTGAACCAAGGGGGCCGCGGCATCCACCGTAACCTCCTGGACCACTTCGCCCACTTCCAGCCTGGCGTCGAGGCTCGCAGTTTGATTCACATGGAGAACGAAGCCCTTGAAAGTCTGCCGCTTGAATCCTTGTAGCTCCACAGAGACATCGTAGGTCCCGGCGGCCAGGAATTCCAGGATGTAAGAGCCCCGCCCATTAGTGACCGTCGACCGCTCCACATTGGTGGAGGGGTTGTGAGCCGTCACCTTGGCCCCCACCACCACAGCGCCCGACTCATCGGTGATATCGCCGGTCAGTGTTGCGGTGATCTTCTGGGCATATCCCGAGCCAACAAGGAGGCAGGCCAGAAAAAAGTTAGTGACTAGGAACCTGCACGGTAGGAGAGACAACCGCTGCTTTTCTTGCATAATCTTTTTCTCCTTATGTTTAGTTTCAATGATTATAAGCAGGCCGACACATCCAGGCAGACACGACGCAGAAATTCTGCATCCTTCGAAAGCTCGGAAGGAAGGATGTTCAACTCTCCCCGCCCGATGACGCTGCCATGACAATCGGTGTTGTTACAGCCTCTCTTGGTGAAAATCCGCCCAAGATCCCGCGAAAAACTAAAGGGGGGCCTTGCTTCAGACCCTTCAATTCGAATCTGTGCTTTCGTCACCTGACCGCCGAATTCAGCAGTCAGTTTGATCTGGCCGTCCGCAATGGCGACAACCCTCCCAACTTCATCGACCTTGGCGATCCTGGACTGAGAAATCGAAAATCGGCTCTGTGAGGTGACATCCCGTTCCAATCCATCGGCGTACTTTCCTAACGATACTTTGTCAAGTCGCAAACCTGGCTACCATAGGTTGGGTTTCAAAGCAGCTATGTGTACTATATCTCGTAGCCAAAATACCAACATGACAAAGTGTCACTAATACCAGAAATCGCTGTGATGCATTGGTTTCCCAGAGCGTGAGGTTTTGAGGTACCAGTCGTACTCACAGCAGTTTGGACGTGCCTTCCCCAGCAAGAGCGCCCGAAAAAGTCACCAGAAAAGCACAAAGGGCACACAGCTTATTGGGTGAAGCCATTGATTCACCTGTTGATTCTAAGCCTTAGTCCTGCACGTCACAAATGCGCCAATGCGCCGCTTGTCTGGAACGAAACGAAATCGT
>VFZK01000314.1 GCA_016871215.1 Acidimicrobiia bacterium
TCCAAACGAATCCGCCGTGGTTCATTCCGCAGTGTCCCCGACTTGATCAAGGCGATGGAGGAGTTTTTACAGGTGTGGAATGAAAAGCCGAAACCCTTTGTTTGGACAGCCACGGTCGAATCCATCGGGGCAAAACTCTCGCGGTGTCGTCAGACTCTTGAGCAAATTCAGCCCGGTTGTACTCAACCCAGAACCAGAAAACGTCAAAACCAACTGTCCATTTAATTCTTGGACACTACACTAGATACTGCAGCCTGGGCCTCGCCAAAGCGGCCAGCTTGGCCGCAAACTCAGCGGGTGATTCAGTTGCCGGCACTACCTGTTCTGCCAGAGGTTCGGGCACCCCAAGGAACTCTCCAAAGAAACGGCGCTCGCTCAGCAACTGGTGCCGCATGATCTCGCGAACCGTGCTGGAACGCGGGTGCGGACGAAACGCCAAAGACTCGACTGAAAACTCCTGCCAGACCGAAACGACTTTGTTGGTTTCACTGGCATACGTGCTCAAGACATGTTGGAAAAGAGGATTCGCAGCTTGCGGAACCTCCGAATCGGGAATGGCGATGGATGAGTAGTTCATGGTTACCTCTGCCAGAATCTGGCAAGAATACCGCCTGACAACGGCTGTTTCAAGCTTAGCCGCTGTCGAAGGCGTCGAAGTAGGATCCCGTCAAAGTCGTTGAGCCTCCCTAACCGTCTGGCTACTGAGCAGCCACGCGAGCAAAGCAGTGGCCCGCGCGCACAGGAGCTCGACCACGACTGAAAAATTCTTGCCTTGAACGTCGACCCAGGGACCTCACGCCCGCGGAAGCCGGCATTTAAGCCTTCCAGGCTGAACAGAGAAACTGCAAACTGACCCGCCACCGTCTTGCACGCAACCTTGCCTTTGTCGGATCGGTCTGGTATTTTCGCCACCTAAAGATGGGGACTCTTCTTGCCACGAAAGGCCTGCCGCCTTGAGTGCCTCTCCGCCGTTCTGGGACTCCGAAAACGATGAGGATCCCGTGGTCCTCGAGATCATGTCTGAGGAGCGGCAGAAGTTGCCGCCGGCAATGTTTCTCGATTTCGGCCCCCCGTTGCCCGGTCACTACGGCGTCGACCAGCTGCAGTTGATGCTGCAAAGCCCCTTGCGTGTCTTTGCGTACTGGGAACTGAGTGATGTCCTCATCGATGCAGCGCTGCGCCACATTCCCATGCCAGATCGGCAGAATTGTCAACTCTTGTTGAGATGGACCGAGACCGATGCTGGACGTGTGCTGGGCCTCGATGTGGGAACTGCCACTGGTTGGTGGTTCGACACGCTGCCCGAGCGGTGCTACCGGTTGGAGCTTGGTTTGTATTGGGGCGAGCATGGCTGGCTTCCACTGCTTTCTTCGAATGAACTGGCGACGCCGCGACTGGGGTTGGGACCTCCGCCTGCGGAAGAGCCGGCCCAAGCACAGGCTCTCCTGGCGGACTTGGTTCGGGAAACCGGAATCGAGTTACTGCCCGCCGCACACACATTGTTGCCACCGATTGAAGTGAAACAGCAGCCGGTTTCCGAAAGTGCTGCGGTTCTGGCCGAACTCGCTCGGGCGATCGAGTGGACGGCAGAACAAGCTGTCTTGCCCACGTACCCTGTTTCGTCAGAGAGTTCCCGCCCGACGAGCGGTTGGCGCCCAGATCCAGATCTTGCTTCCGAGGGAATCGCGGTGTCTCCTGCCACCGTGCCCACGCAGGCTTGAAGACCTAGTCGCTGCCGGGCAACTGGGCCAAAGCAGGAATGCTGGCCGAACCCATCCGGGAATTCTTCTCTGAAGCGGACAGGCTGGAGGAGCCGCATTCGAATGCCGACCGAAGCCCTCGAGAGCGAAATCGATCTGATCGTTCAGGCCAACCACTCCGATCCGTTTCATATTCTCGGCGACCACCAGTGGGGCGGCCCGCCTGCAGGCTTGGCCATTCGCGCCTTCTTGCCGGAAGCGCATCAGGCCTGGGTTATTCCAAGCGCCCAGCCCGAGTCTGCGTTGTTAATGGAGAGAGTTCGCCCAGAGGGATTCTTCGTCCTTGTTCTCGAAGGTCAGACGTTTCCCTTCGGCTACCAGTTGCGCGTGCTGGATTGCCACGGTCAGACGTTTCAGTTCAGGGATCCTTACACGTTTCCTCCCGTTTTGTCTGACTATGACCTGTACCTGATGGGGGAAGGGCATCACTACAGAAAATACGAAAAGCTCGGGGCTCACCTGCGGGATCTGGAAGGCGCCAGCGGTGTACAGTTCGCGGTTTGGGCTCCCAACGCGCGCCGGGTGAGCGTGATTGGAGACTTCAACCGCTGGGATGGCCGGCGACACCCGATGCGGGTTCGCGGCAGTACGGGAATTTGGGAACTGTTCATTCCGAATTTGGGCGAAGGCACGCTTTACAAGTTCGAGATCAAAGCCCGCCACAGCAACTATCAGGCTGAGAAGGCAGATCCATATGGCTTCTTCTTCGAGCGGCCGCCAAAGACGGCTTCAGTGGTACACGATCACTACCGCTACGAGTGGCACGACGAGGCGTGGATGCAGGCACGGTTGAAGCGCAATTGGCTGGAGTCGCCGATCGCGATCTATGAAGTTCATCTGGGATCATGGATGCGTGTACCTGAGGAGAATAATCGCTACCTGTCCTATGGTGAGCTCGCGGACCGCCTGATCCCGTACGTCCTAGAGATGGGCTACACCCACATCGAACTGATGCCCGTGGCCGAGCATCCATTCGACGGATCGTGGGGATATCAAATCGTCGGTTATTTCGCGCCGACCAGCCGTTTCGGCACGCCAGAGGAATTTAGCGCCTTTGTCGACCGCTGCCACCAGGCTGGGCTTGGAGTTCTGCTCGACTGGGTGCCTGCTCACTTTCCCAAAGATGGGCACGGGCTGGGGTATTTCGACGGCACGAATCTTTACGAGCACGCCGACCCGAGGCTAGGCGAACACCGGGATTGGGGAACGCTGGTGTTCAACTATGGCCGCAACGAGGTGCGGAATTTTCTACTTTCCAATGCGCTGTTCTGGCTGGACCGGTACCACCTCGACGGACTGCGGGTGGACGCCGTCGCGTCGATGATCTACCTCGACTACTCCCGCCAGCCTGGCGACTGGATCCCCAACCCGTATGGCGGCAACGAGAACCTGGAGGCAATCGAATTCATTAAGCGTTTCAACGAGCTGGCTCACCAATATCATCCTGGGGTGCTGACGGTAGCGGAGGAGTCCACCTCCTGGGCTGCCGTATCGAGGCCGGTCTACCTGGGAGGGCTTGGTTTCAGCCTCAAGTGGAACATGGGCTGGATGAACGATATGCTGGCCTATTTTTCGAAGGATCCCATCCACCGCAAGTTCCACCACAATGCCTTGACCTTCGGCTTGCTCTATGCCTTCACAGAAAACTTCGTGTTGCCGCTCTCGCATGATGAAGTCGTGCATGGCAAGGGATCGCTGCTGGGCCGAATGCCCGGCTACTTCCTGGAAGACAAGTTCAGCAACCTGCGCCTGCTTCACGGGTATATGTACGGACATCCGGGCAAGAAGCTTTTGTTCATGGGCGGTGAGTTTGGGCAGGGGAACGAATGGAACCACGACCAGAGCCTCGACTGGCACTTGTTGCGCTGGCCGTTGCACCGGCAACTGCAAAGCTTCGTCAAAGACCTCAACCGGCTTTACCGCTCCCAGCCCGCTCTGTACGAAGTGGACTTCCAGCACACGGGATTCGAGTGGCTCGACTTCCATGACTCCGACAACAGCACAGTCAGCTTTCTGCGCCGGGCCAAGGATCCGGACGAATTCGTCGTTTTCGTCTTCAATTTCACGCCGGCACTTCGCGAAGGCTATCGCGTCGGCGTTCCCACTGCGGGCTACTATGCCGAGCTAATGAATAGCGACGCGAGTATGTACGGCGGCCAGAACATCGGGAATGCCGGTGGGCTCCCTGCTGACGATTTCTCCTGGCAAGGGCGCCCCTACTCTTTGCAGCTCACCTTGCCGCCGCTGGCGATGCTGGTGTTGAAGCGCGTTCAATCATGACTGCGGAGGGCGAGCCATATTGATCGCCCGATCAGACCCGCCGTGCGCGTTCGAGCGCCGCTGGTTGTGGAGCGTCCTATCGAGGAGCCATTGCGAGCCCCAGCCGGCCTGCCCAAAGGCTGCAAGATTTGGGAGAGAGAGCCTGGCAGGACATGGTGTCGGTGAATCCTTGCTCTGGCCAGCCTGCAGGAGCTTCGCCCTTCAACTTCTCTCCCGGTTGTGAATTCACGCTGCGGTCGCCTGAATGCGCCTAGGCTATTTGTCGCTGGTCCTTCATGCCCACCTGCCTTTCGTCCGGCACCCTGAACACCCGGCCTTTCTGGAGGAAGACTGGCTGTTCGAAGCGATGACGGAATGCTACCTCCCTCTCATCCGGGTTCTGACTGGCTTGGCAGACGACGCCGTGCCTTGCCGCATCACCTTCTCCTTCTCTCCACCCCTTGCGGAGATGCTGGGCGATCCGCTGCTGCAGTCGCGCTACCGGCGTTATCTGGAAGCCAGGATAGAGCTGGCAGATCGCGAAGTCGTGCGCACGCGGCACGATTCGGCGTTACAACCGCTGGCAGCGATGTATCGAGAGCTATTCCAGGCGGCATCCAAACTCTTCGACGAGTACGACGGGAATCTGGCAGCGGCTTTCCGTCGGTTGCAAGACCAAGGTTCGATCGAGATGATCGCCTGCCCGGCAACCCATCCGTTCCTGCCGTTTGTGTCGAACGAACCAGCCCGCCGGGCGCAGCTCGTCATCGCACGCGAGGCTTGCCACTACCATTTTGGAAGTTCGCCGCGTGGGCTCTGGCTTGCCGAATGCGGCTACGAGCCTGGGTTGGAACCGCGGATTCGAGAAAGCGGGTTCTCGTATCTGCTGCTGGACGCGCACGGGTTGCTGTTCGGCGACCCGCGGCCGTCTTCTGGGATCTACGCGCCTGTGCGCAGTCCAGAAGGACTCGTCGTGTTTGGCAGAGACCTGGAGTCGAGCCGCCAGGTTTGGAGTTCCAAGGGCGGCTATCCCGGAGATCCTGACTATCGCGAGTTTTACCGCGATCTCGGTTACGACGGGCCGTACGAGTCTCTGCGTCCTTTCCTGCATGCCGATGGCGTGCGGCGAAACCTGGGCATCAAGTATCACCGTATCTCGGGGGCTGGAGACTTGGGCGAGCGTTCTCTTTATTGCCGGGAAAGAGCCCTGGCCAAGGCGGCCGAACACGCGCGACATTTCGTTCAATGCCGTCAGCAGCAAGTAGTGTCGCTCTGTCCTGCCCTGGGCCAGCCGCCTGTCGTCGTTTCTCCTTACGACGCCGAGCTCTTCGGACATTGGTGGTTCGAAGGACCGCAATTTCTCGATCAAGTGATCCGCCAGACGGCCTCTGCTCAATCGCAGCTCACGTTGGCATCGCTCGGCGACATGGTCGAGGCCTATCCCAACCTGGCGTGTGTTCAGCCAGCGGCTTCTTCCTGGGGCGAGCAGGGTTATCAGCAGGTGTGGCTCAACGAGCGAACCCAGTGGCTCTATCGCCACCAGCATCAGGCAGAACAGGACATGGTTGCGTTAGCCAGCGAATTCCGTGACACCGAAGGACCGATGAGAAGGGCGCTGAACCAGGCGGCGCGCGAATTGTTGCTGGCGCAATGCAGCGATTGGTCTTTTCTGATCTCCCAAAGAACGGCCGTGCCGTACGCGATGCGCCGCTTCCGGGAGCACATCAATCGATTTCGCCGGCTACGGGCGCAGATCCTTTCCAGTTCAATCGAGGAAAACTGGCTGGCGACGATCGAGTCGCAGGATAACCTTTTTCCGAGACTGGACTACCGGATCTTCGGAGTGCCAAAGGAAAACCAAGAGTCGTGCTAGCGTCGTTCTTCCTGCGTCGATACGAGCCCGAGCTGCGGCCAGGCAGGCCTTCAGCGTCTAACGCCAGTTTCACAACTTGGCATCCGGTATGTCCAGAAGTTCGACGACGACTCCCAGATCTTTTTTCGAATCGAAGTAGTCGAACCGGCCATTGCGTGTTTTGCCGAGGATCGGTCCACCCAGCAAATGTGGGAATCCGCGATCGATCATTTCCTGATACGCCTCGCCATAGTTTTCCACAAAGAATCCCAGGTGCTGAACTCCCTCCCCGTGCTCATTGAGAAAATCCTGGTACATACTCTCGCCCCTCGTAACAGTTCAGGGTGTAACTATCGGGGAAGCAGTGAGGCCACCTGTTGACGGCGGCGATGGCAAGCAATCGCGGCGGAGAGATAGGCCAAGATATTGAGACGCTGCAGATCACAGGTTCCGGCGACCGTCAACAAGCGCGCCGTGGCCAGCTCCCCGTTGGCGCTGCGGTTGCCAAAGCAGATCTTACGCCATTGCACCCCCGTGCGCAGCG
>VFZK01000315.1 GCA_016871215.1 Acidimicrobiia bacterium
TTGGCAGAACGGATCAGCGACTGGCTCATCGCTCATGCCGGCAGCCTAGCAAATCGGCGCGCAAAAAGCCAGTGGCGATTTACTGCCCCCTTATTTCTTACACTTGGGAGACTTTGACGGAGCCCTGTCGAGCTGTTCTTCAAGTGGATCAAGCAACATCTTCGAATCAAAGCGTTCTATGGAACCAGCGAGAACGCCGTCAAGTCTCAAGTCTGGATCGCCGTTTCCATTTACGTCCTAGTCGCGATCGTGAAAAAACAGCTCAATCTCAACTTCAGTCTCTACACAATTTTGCAAATTCTGAGTCTGACTTTGTTCGAAAGAAGGCTGATTTTACAGGTACTTTCAGAGATTGAGCCCGCACCTGCTCAGCGGCCTATGAGCAAACAACTGAACCTATTCAACTTATAGTTGGACACTAGTGATTCCCTACAAGAAAAATATTCAAAGTTGGCTGATACAAAACGGTCTTCCCAGCGGCATACTTAATGGTAGTCTGTACGCCCAACTTCTGCCGATGATGGTAGGCGATTGCCTGCTGTCTATCCGAGAGTTCCGGTGACACCCTACCGCTTGCAATTCTGCACCGACGAAGAGCTGATGGAGCAACTCAGGGTGGGCCAGACAGACGCCTTAGCAGTGCTCTTCGACAGGCATTATCGTTTGGTGTTCAGCGTCGCCCTGAGAATTCTGCACGACCACGGCGAGGCCGAGGATCTGATGCAGGAGGTGTTTCTGGAGATCTTCCGCAAAGTGGAGAGCTATGACCCAGTCAGGGGAAACCCGAAGACATGGATTCTCCAATACGCCTACCATCGGAGCCTCAACCGGCAGAAGTACTTGAGCCTTAGAAACTTCTACGATGTCAAACAGGACCTCGATCTCACAGAGTGGGAGATCCCTCAGTCTTCGAACGGTTGGGATGGACTGAGCTATGAAGATTGGGCCCAGGTCTTGCAAAAGGGAATGTCTTCCCTCAGCGAAAAGGAACGTACGACCTTAGATCTAGCCTATTTCCAGGGCCTACACCTGAAGGAGATTTCAGCCCAGATCGACGAGCCGCTAGGGAATGTTCGCAACTACTACTACCGTGGTCTCAGGAAGTTGAGGGATTTCTTGCAAGAGCGGTCGTGCCTGAAGAAAAATCCAGCCTAGCGGCAGCGCAAAGCGGCTGGTACAGGAGGCGGTCATGAACTCTCGTGAACTCGGTCATGAACGGTTTGAGGAGTTATGTGCCCTTTCAGCTCTCGGTCAGATTTCTGCCGAGGAGTTTCGCGAACTTCGCGCCCACTTGCGGACCTGCAAGACATGTCAATTGAGGCAGGATGACTTCACTGAGATCCTGCACGAGCATCTGCCATTGCTGTCGCCCACGGATGCTTCAACTCCTGGTGCGCGCAACGTCGCGTTCCACGATGCCAGCTACAAACAGCGGTTCATCCAACGTGCTCAGAAAGAGGGTTTGACGTTTTCGCCAGAGGTTGCCGGTGTCACGAAAGCACCTCCAACCCAAGTAGCTCGATGGCATGGTCGGGGCTGGACGTGGCCCAAACAGCTGGCCGCGTCCGCGGCACTCGTGGGCTTGAGTTTTTGGTTGGGTAGTCTGCAAACGCGCCAGAAAGTGACGCTCCGTGTGCCTCCAGCTCCCGACCTGGCGGCACCCATTCTGCTTCAGCCGCCTGCTGCCAAACCTGAGCCCACCCCTCCCCAACTCGAGCCGCAATTGCCGAGAGCCAGTCTAGAGAGCGAAGGGCAACTCGCAAAGGCGCGGGCTGACTATGCGTCAGCCGTCGCAAAGAACCAAGTTCTGAACGACCAATTACAGGCGGTTTCTGAAGAACTTGCCAGTTTGAAAGAGGAGGCAGAAAAGCTGAGGACTGAGGCAGCTGGCTCTGCGAAGCTAAAAGAGACCGAGTTGGCACTGCAGCTCGCCCAGAGCGAGTTACAGAAGTTACAGCGGGAACGTTCGGTCTATGCTTCGACGTTCGCAGACCAGCAAACTCAGATCCGAGAATTGATGGATCAACTAGGAAAGCAAGCACAAAGTACGGAACAGGACCGCCAACTCACCGCTGCCAGCCGTGACATCAGGCAACTCATGGGCGCCCGAAATCTCCACATTATTGACGTAGAAGATGTAGAGGACAATGCAGTGCGTCGGGAGCCTGTGGGCCGCGTGTTTTACACCGAGGGTAAGTCCTTGATTTTTTATGCCTTCGATCTGGCGAGGCGCCGGAAGTCTATGGACAAATACTCCTTTCAGGCTTGGGGACAGACCGAAGCGAAGGGCGGGCCAGTGCAGAGCCTCGGTGTGTTCGTCTCTGAGGACGAGAGCAAGAACCTCTGGGTGTTGAAGTGCGACGATCCCAAGTTGCTGGCCCGGATTGACTCAGTTTTCGTAACCATCGAGCCCCGGGGAGGCAACAGCCGGCCGCAGGGGCGCCAGCTGATGTATGCCTACCTCAGAGCAAATCCGAACCATCCTTAGTCGGAATACTTTCCTCGTTGTGACGGCTTCGAGCCCAAAGTCTGGGGTCGATTGACCACCCTCATCACGACTGTGCACTCTGGTTGAGACAAAGGGTTGGGCGAGACATTTTTTTTCTTCGGTTGATACAAAATGCCTTCCTCGTCGGCATACTCCAGTAGCGGCATCCGAATTCGAGAGGGTGTGCTTCCGCTATTCAGCCTCGTGATTCTCGCATTGGGTTTAGGTCGTTCAACGATGGCCAGCCCTACCGCGACGATTACAGGCCGTGTGACCGACTCTCTGGGCGGTTCACTGGCAGGAGCGCTTGTTGAAGTCACCAATGTTGAAACCAATACAGTTGTTAGGACAAAAACGAACCAGCGAGGGCTATATCGCGTGTCCAATCTTCAGCCCGGGCATTATCGCGTTATTGTTCGAATGTTCGGTTTTCGAACGATGGTCAAGCCGGGCCTCAGGCTACACGTCCAGGACGTCATTGGTTTGAATTTCTCGATGCAGCTTGGTTCTGCCATCGCCAGCATCACTCAGGACGAAGGGGTACCCCTTGTGCAGGCCGAGACGGGTATGCAGAGTGCCGCAATAAACCAGTTTTTTATCGCTAACTTGCCGTCGTTGACGCGAAACCCTTACGACTTTGTGGCCTTGAGTGCCGGCGCTGCACCAACTAGAAGTTGCGGTGTCGGATACGCTCTCAACGGCCAGCGATCGGAAAGCGGCAGTTTTCTCCTCGATGGCAGCGACAACAACAACGCCCACGACCCTGGACCCGGGCAGATCGTTCCACTGGATGTCGTCGAAGAGTACCGACTGATGACACACAACTTCACCGCCGAGTATGGTCGGAACACCGGCTTCATCGCCAATGTGGTCACCAAGAATGGCACAAACGACTTCCACGGGGCGGCGTACTACTTCAATCGGAACTCGGCGCTGGCAGCAAACACTTACGAGAACAACGCGCGGGGCATTCCACGTCCGGTCTTCAACCGCCAACAGATGGGTGGCTCGGCCGGCGGTCCCCTCCTGCGAGACAAGCTTTTTTTTTATGCAGCGGGTGAACCCATCCTGGTCCGGAGTTCAGCAACGCTCAGCTATTATGTCCCCACGCCAGACCTGCTGGCTGTCAGTTCGGCTGGCACGAACGCGATGTTTAGCTGGTTCCCGATCCCTTCGAATCTCTCAAGATCGGATGTCAGCATTCGTACTGTGTGCCCGTTTGGCCGATTCTGCGGCTCAACGATCAACAGCGGGTTCGTCACGCTTCCTGCGTTCGCATCAACCACGCGCACTGGCCATGTGGATGCCGGCGCTGGAATACCACAGAACACACTTCTCTGGACGGACCGCCTGGACTTCCTCCTGAACGAACGTTCGACGCTCAACGTGCGCTACGCTTTTCAGGATGCCAACCAGTTCGCGACAATAGCACAGCCCTATTCGCCGGAGCTTGACCAGCCGTCGACCGTTCGGAACCAGAACATCACCTTGAACCTCGCGCGGTTTTTTTCTGGCAGCTTCTTCACCGAATCGCGAGCCGTCTTTAGCCGCTTGTTTCAGCAAAGCCCAAGAACTCCTGCCACCGAGTTTCCGTCTTTTACGATTACGGGTGACACCATCTCTGGTTCTGCCGGTTCTCTTTCGCTGCCTTCGGCAAGAAATGCCTTCGGAGGAGCACAGAGTATCTACCAGCTCTACCAAGGTGGTAACTGGATTCGCGGGGCCCACAACCTGAAATTCGGTTGGCAATTCCAGCATTTGCGCGACAGCCGGGTGCCTGCGGAACGCTCGTTGACACGTACGAATCAGGGCGAGTTTCGCGATCTGCAGGGATTCGTCGACGGCTTCCTGACCTCGTATCAGCTTTCTTTGGACCCGAAAGGCGAAGCCCCAGGAGTTGCGATACAGCCTCCCTTTGGCCCGATAGACTTCGGAAGGAATTACCGGTTCAACGACATGGCAGGTTTTTTTCAGAACACCTGGAAAATCTCTTCCAGTCTGACGTTGTCGCCGGGACTGCGCTACGAGTACTTCGGGGTCGGTCATCGCACGGGCCAGGAAAAGGCGTTGGACGCGAGTTTCTACTATGGCGCGGGTACCTCTGTTCAGCAGCGTGTCGCCAACGGACGGCTGCTTCGAACGGTAGAAGCTCCGGAACCTTATCGGAACCACTATTTCCTGCCACGGCGCCGTAACCTTGCTCCCCGCTTGGGTCTTGCCTATGGCTTTCCTGGCAGTGGAAGAACAGTGCTTCGGCTTGGCGCCGGACTGTTCTACGAGCGACTGCCGGGAATCGTGTTCGACAACACAAACCCACCTGCGTTTAGCATTGCGAGGTTGGCCGGGGTTTCTCTAACCCCAGCGCTTTTGGACGACCCCTACGGCGTGTTTCCCGCTACGGCGATGCCGGTACCGCCGAGTGTGGTAACCCATCTTGACCAGGACCTAAGGACCGCGTGGGTCGGCCAGTGGAACGTTGCTCTCGAGCACGAATTGATGCGAAGTCTGGTGCTCTCTGGGGCCTATCTAGGGTCTAGAAGCAACCGGCTCTACCGCCCGGTCAACGTCAATCGGATCGGCAGCGGGCAATTCGATGGGAGGCCAGGAGAGCGGTTGTTCAAGGCAGCGTCTAACTTGACGACCATTGATAATCAAGCGCGGTCGAGCTTTCACGCTCTGCAGATCAAGGCTGAAAGCCCTGGCATTCGGAATCTGGGGTTGCAGTTCGGTGCGAACTACACCTGGAGCCATTCGATCGACAACGCCAGCACCCTGCTGGGTGATAACCCTTCAGTGTCGCTGTTTCCGTTGGACGCATTTGATCCCCGCCTGGACAAAGGATCGTCCGATCACGACATTCGCCACCGTATGGTTGGAAACTTTGCTTGGCAGATTCCGTTCGGTTCGACTTCCGGGACTTATCGGAGTCGCTTCCTTTCCGGCTGGGAGCTGAGTGGTATCGTATCGTTTCAGGCGGGCCAGCCGTTCAATCTGCGAGACAGTCGGGTTGCTGACCTCGAGCTGGCCGATACGACCCGGCCCCGGCTTACCGGCCCGGCCCCGGCAATGCTGCGGGACACAGCGGCTGTTCCCGATGCGCGCATTCCGAACGCTTTTCTGCTCCTGCCGCTGAACCACGTGCGTCGCGCCAACGGCAGCTGCCTTGAAACGACATCCCCGTTTGGCTGCCAGTTCTCGGTCAATGGACCGTTCACCGGGAGCTTGGGACGCAATGTCTTTCGGCGGCCTGGAACGCACTTTCAGAATATCGCGTTCATCAAGAACCTGGATTTGCCGTCTGGCAGCAGACGCGAAGCTCTGAGGTTACAGATCCGAGCCGAGTTCTACAATCTCTTTAACCACTCGAATCTGTACTTCAAGCCCGACACCGCAAACGTCGGTGCTGCGTCCTTTAATGGAGTCGATGGAACCTCGGTCCCTGGAGTGCTGGCTTCCTTCGGCACTCCTGAAAGATCTCCGCAGGAGGCTCGCCAGTTGGTTTTGGCAGTGAAACTGATCTTCTAGGATTCGAAACTCTTTTGGATGGGGCATCTACCGCGCTTTTTCGATGCAAGCCAACATTCAACCACATCGCATGCTTCCGGTGTCATGCATTGGTGAATTCGTTGCATTTAAGAAAAGGCGCGATGAATGCTCCATCGACCAGAGGAAAACTCCGCCTGCATTGACTTGCACTGCGCCACAAGGAAACCATGGGGGCATCGCCCAAGGATCCGGGGTGCGTGCGCGCGCCGGTGATAGTGCCTTGCTTCAAAGTAGCCCGAATTCGAAAAGAGACCCATGAAGTTGAAGCGGTTCAGATTCAAGCTCTGGATGGTGGAGGTTCCGCTTTGGATTGCGGGGCTGTTGTGGGCTAGTTCTGCGGGTGCGGACGACCGAGCTTCCAGGGGTAGCAGCTT
>VFZK01000316.1 GCA_016871215.1 Acidimicrobiia bacterium
AAACTGACTCCCGGGTGGATCTTCCTAAGAGTGAAGAAAATTGAAATCGGTCACTACCAAAAACTCCCGTTACTGAACTGACATGAACAACTTGCAGACACTGTAGGCTCGAACAGCTGGACACTAGTGTTAGGATTCACATAACCGGCTAAACCACGGACTTCCGAATCTTCCCTTCGGATTGAGCGAATACGAGTGCGGCAGCCGGTGTCGTAAGGCAACTGACTTGGGGTCTAGAGTGGCCGATTTCAATCGAGGGCGAGTGTGAAAGGGATTCCGCTGTTGATCATCTGTTGCGCCTTGATCGTCTCGAGCGTTCGCGTCCCGCCGACGGTGTCGGGCCAAGGTGTGGCTGTGCCCCGCCGGGTTGGCCGGGCCGCACCCAATGTGAAACTGGAGGTTCCTCTTCCGAACGTAGACTTTCAGGACGTTGCGGCCAAGTCCGGGTTGACAGCACGCCACGTCACGGGTCCGGAACTCGACAAGAAGTACATCATCGAAACGACCGGCAGCGGTGTCGCACTGATTGACTACGACATGGATGGATGGTTGGACGTGTTCCTTGTAAACGGCACGACGCTTGAGGGATTTCCAAAGGGGCAGGAACCCACCAATCACCTCTACCACAACAACCGGGACGGCACCTTCGTCGATGTCACAGAAAAGGCCAACCTCGTGCGCACCGGATGGGGGCAGGGCGCCTGCGTTGGTGATTACGACAACGACGGGCGAGACGACCTGCTGGTGACCTACTTCGGACAGAACGCTCTCTATCGCAACGAAGGAAACGGGCGCTTTGCCGATGTCACCGGCAAGGCCGGATTGCTCCACAGCGCACCGCGCTGGAGTACGGGATGCTCCTTTGTCGACTACGACAAAGATGGGCAGCTGGACCTGTTTGTCGCGAACTACGTCGTCTTCGATATCAAAAAGGTTCCCGCCAAAGGAACCAATCAGTTCTGCCAGTGGAAAGGGATGCCCGTCATGTGTGGCCCGCGCGGCCTGCCGGGCGGCACGAATCTGCTGTATCACAACAATGGCGACGGGACGTTTACTGACGTGTCTGAGAAAAGCGGCGTCGTCAAGCCCAGTGGCTATTACGCGTTCACTTCGCTGGTGACCGACTACGACAACGACGGTTGGCCTGACATCTACGTGGCTTGCGATTCCACCCCCAACATCCTTTACCACAACGAAGGCAACGGAACCTTCACCGACATTGGGCTGATCTCAGGCGGGGCGTTCAACGAGGACGGCCAGGAGCAAGCCGGCATGGGCGTGTCGACCGCCGACTACGACAACGATGGGTTTTTCGACATCGTGAAGACCAACTTCACCGACGACACACCGACCCTCTATCGCAATGCGGGCGACGGCACATTTAACGACGTCACCTATCCTGGCCGGCTCGGGGTGAACACGCGTTTTCTGGGATGGGGCACGGGTTTCTTCGACCTCGATCACGACGGCTGGAAAGATATCTTCATGGTCAACGGACACGTCTATCCCGAAGTCGATACCCAAACTCCCGACAGCCCCTACAAACAGGAACGTCTTATCTACTGGAATCTCCGTAACGGGACCTTCCTGGATATTTCCGAGCAGGCGGGCAAAGGCATCCTCGAACGGCATTCTTCGCGAGGGGCGGCCGTGGGAGATCTGGACAACGATGGCAGCCTGGAGATTGTCGTCAACAACATGAATGAGACGCCCAGCTTCCTGAAGAACCGCGGCGAGAAGCAACACTGGCTCCTCATCAAGACGGCAGGAAAGAAATCCAACCGGAATGGCATCGGCGCCCGGGTCGCGGTTTTCACCGGGAATCAGAGACAAATCGACGAAGTGCGCAGCGGCGGAAGCTTCATGTCGCAGAACGACTTCCGGTTGCACTTCGGGCTCGGCGCGGCTGCGAAGGCCGACCGCGTTGAAGTGCAGTGGCCAAGCGGCATCCATGAAGCGTTCGAGAACCTCAGCGCCAATCAGGTGGCCGTTCTCGAAGAAGGAAGAGGGAAGCCCGTCGCGAGGAAACTTCCGCCATCAACCACAAAATAGGCTGGGGTGCAGACCGCGTTCGCGCCGCGCAGCGGCGCGAACGGCACGGGCTTCCAGCCCGTCCAACGTGGCATGGGCATCTTGCCCATGCGGGACCTAGGAACAAAGCTGGTTCGTGGCCGCACTGGCGTGCGGCACTACGAGCGCATGAACTCCACGTTCATGCCCCTGCCGTACTTCGCTACAAACCTGCCTTGAAGATCTCCTTCATCCGCCTGGCGGCAAGCTTCTCGTCGCCAGGATCGTTCATGAACACCGTGAACAAAATTCCTCCCGAGGCGTGCGGCAGGACCGCAATGCGTGGCTCTCCGTCCATGAGCTGTTGCTCGCATTCCTGCGCCGTCAGTCGCAGGTCAGCTTCGTTCCAGCGCGCAATGACACGGTGCACCCGCCGCGTTCGATCGTGCGGTTCGTAGCTGACTTCCAGGCCTGGAATCTTCTTCAGCTCGCGGCTTAAGAACTCCGCCTGTTCGAACGACTGCCTTTCAAGGGCAGCGAAGTCCAGCCGGGCGTACCTCTCAGCCGCCAGATACACGCCAACTATCTCCTCCCGTCCCACCTTGAGCGGCCGTCCGAGTGCGTCGGAGTGCGGATTGGAGTTCAACCGCGCAGCGTGAATCAAGTCTTTTCGCCCTGCCAGAATCCCGGAACACTGCGGGCCGCGCACATGTTTGCCACCGCTGATGCAGATCAGATCCACCCCCAATGCTGCCAGCTTCCGAAGGTTGTCCCATGGAGGCAGCATGTTTGCGGCGTCCACCATCACGGGGAAGCCGGCTTTGCGCCCAATCGCCAGGCACTCCTCGAGTGGCACCGGTGTTTCCCACGCCCAGTCGCCGGTCGTCCCTCCCAGGTAATACATCATCGCCGTTTGCGGCCCGATGGCGTTGAGCAACTGCTGTTTGCTTTCGACATCGACGATTTTCACGCCAGCATTACGCACGGCATGGTCGTAGCCGTTTCGATGGACCTTCTGGATCACCACCTCGGTTCTCATCCCGGTGAGATCGGGCAAGCGGCGAATATTTTCAGCATCCAAGCCGGTCAGGCTGGCGCAAGTTCCCAGCGTTATGGCCCCGGCTGCCCCGGTGGTGACCATAGCGGCTTCGCTGCCGATAAGCTGGGCCAGCCTTTCTCCGATCTTGTCGTGCAGCTCGTCCAGGACCACAAATTGGCGGGCTGCGGCAGCCATGGCTTCGTGAAGATCGGGCCATTCCTTTGAGGCGCCAATCGCAGTGTGGGTCCCCTGAAAATTCAATAGCGGACGAATCCCGAGTTCCTGATACAGATTGCGTGCGTGTCGTGCAGCTGCAACTCGCTGCTCAAGCGGCCAGCCAACCAGGCCCGCCCGCCCTAGTGATTTCAAGAGGTTTCGTCGTGCGAAAATCATGGATCCTCCTTCAACCTCAGTTATGAGCGAGGAAGTCGTCGAAACGCTTCACGCACCAGCAACGGCGAGACTCCTCTCCATGACTTCCTTATTCAACGTCCAGCATTCGAGTGGCTGTCTGAAAAGAGCATCCTACTTGCAATCGCGTGTGCATCAAAACAGAATTCGGCGTACTGACAAAGCATGGTTCAGTAGCAACTGCAGGGTGGACAAATGCTGCGAGTGCTTCGTGTATAATGCCCAGCCTGGCAGGAGCCACCTGGAGGAACGTTAATGGCGATTCCGAAACGGAGCCGCTCCGATCAGAAGCTGAACATGGCCCGAAATCAAATGGCCGAAGACACCCGTCAATACCAAACAAGGGAGGGCCAGCTATCACTATTCGAGTTGCCAGTGGCGGCAAACTCGAACGGTCAGACGCCGTTTCGCGACCCGGCGTTCGGCGATAACAAGAATCTGCCCGTTCATCGCTGGGTTCCTTGGATCGCCGGGTACTCTGTGGCTTTTGTCGATGACGTCATCTCAGCCTACCTGACCAGCAACGTTCTGCGACAAGTGCAGCACGCGATGGCATTCATCCCCCTGCGAACGAAGCGACCGTCCCAGCCAGAACCGCAACCGCTTGTTGAGGAGATCTGGCACAGGCCATCGTTCAAAGAGGACAGTTTGGGGACACATCGCGTCCCGTTGCCGAAGCAGTGCGCGCTGGGATGGGATGCCGAACGTAAGGTCGAATGGTTGACAATTAAAGAAAGGAGCATCGACAGTGAGCTTAATTTCGGCTGCTAGAGTCAGACGTTTCGCAATTCTCAGCGTTTTGGCGGCCCCTTTGATCCTGGCCTCGATTGGCCTGCGAGCATCCGAGATCGAGCGTTTCATCGCCATTGACAACGTTTGCGCCTGGCCCAACCTCACGCTGTTCGGCGACGGAACCCTCGTTGCGGCGATCTTCAACAAACCCTCACACGGGCGCCACGAAGGAGACGTGGAGACCTGGGCCAGCGTCGATGGTGGCAAGATGTGGACGCTTCGGGGAGTCGCGGCGCCTCACGAATCCGGTACCACCCGGATGAACGTGGCTGCGGGCCTCGCACACGACGGCTCCCTGGTCGTGCTATCGTCGGGGTGGGGCGGCGCCAATCTGCGCGGTAAGATTCTGGAGCTTTGGGTGTGCCGATCTTCGGACGGAGGAAGAACCTGGCAACGGTCGACCTCAGTACGCTTGCCGAGTGGGGTGGAATACCTGATTCCTTTCGGCGATGTGATTCGAGGCCCCGGAAATACGCTCGCGGCCCCGTTCTACTATGAAACACGAGACTGGTCCAACCCGCCGCAACGAGGTGCCCGACGCTACGGGACTTCTTACCTTCTCTTCAGCAGAGACGACGGCCGTACCTGGGGCGATGCTGTGGTGATCGGGGCCAGCGATTACAACGAGACTTCGGTTCTTCGCCTTCGCCCGGATCGATGGCTGGCAGCCGCCAGAACGCACGCCGACGGGCACCTTGACCTGTTCGTTTCCGCCGATGAGGGGAAAAGTTGGACCCGTTCCGGATTGCTCACTCTGCCCAGCCATCACCCCGCCCACCTGCTGCGGCTGGCCGACGGGAGAATCCTGCTGACCTACGGTATTCGTGAACGTGGCCATCAGGGGATTGGCATCCGAGTCAGCGACGACGAAGGGACCACCTGGAAAGCCCCAACGCGGTTGGTCAATCTGCCCGAAACATCCGACGGCGGCTATCCAGCGACAGTTCAGCTCGCCGACGGTACTTTGGTCACGGCCTACTACAGCAACGGAATACCCCAGCACCGCCGATACCATATGGGAGTTGTCCGCTGGTCACCACCGGATTGACCTTGGGACTAACGCTTCCGATGTGAGCGATCGATTCGTGGTCATGCGATGGCACTTTCCACACGTGCAGCTTAGCTGGCGGATGGACATACGATCTTCTCGCAGGCGCACTGCCGCTCACAGATCCAACCAACGCGCGCCAAAAGAAGATGGTGTGCTTATTCACCAGTGATTTTTCGGGAGGTATCGATGAGGCAGAAGATGCCTTTGATCGGACTCAGCGCTCTTTTTTTCCTGGCCCCATACGGCCTTAGCCAGGAGGCCTATCGGCTCACGGAACTTAAGGCGGAGCGCTACCTGGTCGCTCAGGGAAGCTATTTCCCACGGATTGTTGCCCTCAGAAGCGGGGATCTTCTCGCCACGTTCAAGTATGGCGCTGCCCATGTCGGGAAATCAGGCAAGGCAGGCTTGGCCCGCTCCCAGGACGGAGGACGCACCTGGTCTACTCCGGAAACGATCTTTGACATCCCGGACGCGGACGACGGTGTGGACGCTTCGGGGGAATTACCCGATGGCAGCGTCGCTCTGGCTGCAGTCTCCTACACTTGGGAGGGAAAAACCTACAACCGAGCCGGCTGGACAGGGTCCCGTCAAAGTCGTGAGCCCTCCCTTACGGTCGGGCTACTGAATAGCCGCGTGGACCAAATCAGTAGCCCGCGTGTTAGCAAGGGCTCGACCTCGACTCAAGGACTTACGAGACTTTGACGGGGCCCTGGCCGGCTGGAAAGCAGACAGTTATTTCTTGAGGTCTCAGGACAGAGGTGTGACCTGGAGTAAACCTATCGCAGTTTCGGTTCGGCCCTTCGACTGGGCGTACCCATTCGGCACAATTCATCAGCTCAAGGATGGGACTTTGCTGCTCTCGGGTTATGGAGGTTATCTCCCCCGCACTCCAGAGGACAGTGCGCAAGGTCTTCAGCAGCTAGTGTAGTATCCAACAAATAGCTGGACAATAACAGGAAATTAGTTTATTGTCTGGGCATGCCGATGGTTTTGCCTCCACTGACGCTGAGTGCCACCGATCGAGGGGGAATCGAGCGCTGGTTGAAGGCCCACGGAACACCCCAACAGGTGGTA
>VFZK01000317.1 GCA_016871215.1 Acidimicrobiia bacterium
CACTGTCGGGCTGACCCGCCGCGGCGGCCAAGACAATCCGGCTTCGCCTTACCACCTGTTGGGGTGTTCCGTGGGCCTTCAACCAGCGCTCGATTTCTCCTCGATCGGTGGCACTCAGCGTCAGTGGAGGCAAAACCATCGGCATGCCCAGACAATAAACTAATTTCCTGTTATTGCCCAGTTAGTTGTTGGACAATACACTAGCGCCTGGGAAGCCGGAAGTCGGCCGCACAAGCCTGGTAGTCGTGAAATTTGAAATGCACAAACTCCAGTGAAGCACGGCAGTGCTTCCAGGTAAAGTGCGGCAGTGCTTCCAGAGAACTCTTGCATCCCGCTAAAAGAATCCCTTCTACGCGCAGTCCCGCATTGGTGTTCGCAAGCGCAAAGGCGCCACGGACGTGGCTCACAACGAGCGTCTGGGTTTTGGGCGGGGTGCTGCGGAATTGCCCTGAAATGGCCTGAATTCGCCTTGACACCCCTTAACCCTGCCTTTAGTATGGGTGGGCTTTTTGGGCCGTTAGCTCAGTTGGCAGAGCATCTCCCTTTTAAGGAGAGGGTCGCTGGTTCGAGTCCAGCACGGCTCACCAGAAACAGCCAGCGCCCCCCACCTCCGGCCTTCTGTTTCAGCCACCTTGGTCCCGTTCGTCTAGCCCGGCCTAGGACACCGCCCTTTCACGGCGGCAACAGGGGTTCGAATCCCCTACGGGACGCCAGCTTCCCATTCTTGGCTGCGCGTTTGGCTACTGAAACCGCCTGAACTTTTCTTCGAGAAGCTTCAGTGAATCTTTTCGCTGATGAACTGACCGCCGACTGAGGCGACGGCTTGCTTGCGCGTCTCGTCGTCGATGTGGGCCTAGATTTGCGTCTGGCGGAGGTCGGCGTGACCCAACGCCAACCGCTTCCTCACGGCTACCTGCAGTACATCGAATACAAGGTCGCCGAAACCGGTAGCTGGCACGACTTTTTTGCCGGCTCTGTTCCGCTCACAACTTGTCGGCGTTGGATCAAAGAAACGCGTTTTCACTTGCGCGCTAAGGCTGCTGACCAGCTCGGATTTCTCACCATCCTGTTGATAACCCAAACACCCTGTTTTGCTGCAATGCAGTTCGCCCGGTAGGTGCACCCGGCCTACAAAAGTTGCAGGCCACGTGCCTCATCCGGCGTTGTTGGTGAGAGATCCCGGTCGGTAATCTGGCTCACGTTCTGCGGGCTTTTGCGGGGCAAGACCTTTGAGGGGCCACGCGCCCACAACTTGGCTCTTTCAGCTGCACCGGCGTTATGATTTCATGGCCAAAACCAAGAAGCGCATTCGAGAGGCAACGCTATGAACTCAGATCCCTCATCCCCAATTCCACGTGTTCTAAAACAAGCGGCGTTTCTCCTCCTGGCAACCGCACTCGGCGGATTAGCTTTCGGCTGGCTGTTTTCCCGCGCCCATGCCGAAGACAGCCTGGCCTGGGTGGAGGAGTCTTTCGAGGATTTCAACGATGGCCAGTTCGACAGCTCTGGCGTGAACCTCTATGCAACACGGAAAGGCACGGTAGAAACCGTCAATCGGTTCGACTTTAATGGGGATGGCCATCTGGATCTGGTGTTCAACTCTTCGCACGACTTCGTGACGGCGCCACGCGTCACGTGCTGGGAAGCCAGCAACCAGCGCAACGATCCGGGACGCCCTTGCGAATTGCCCGCCTTCGGCACCAGCCATGCTGCGGTCGCAGACCTGAACAAAGATGGGTTTTCCGATCTGGTGCTCGCACCGAACGACATGTGGGTGCATCCGCGCCGCTATCTTCTGATCTTCTGGGGAAACGGAAGCGGATGGTCCCATCGCCGGGTCACCAACCTCATCACGATTTCGCCGCGAGCGGTCGAAGTGGCAGACGTGAATGCAGACGGTTGGCCCGAAATCATCGTGCTTAACGGCAGTCGCTGGGCACCTGAAGATGGGCCGGAGTCGGTGATCCGCATCTACTGGAACAGCGCCGAGTCTTTTCGGCAGGAGTATTACGCAGACCACGTCGTGCCTCGGGCCACCGATCTCAAGGTCCATGATTTCGACCGCGACGGGCGTGCGGACCTGGCCGTGCTCCAATCAGATCCAGGGACCGTGCTCTTCTTCTGGAACAGCGGCATGAAGCCCGGCGAGCCGTTTCCGGCGCCAACCACCCTGGCGCTCGGCACCGCGTCTGCCGCGCGCTTGGTGCTCGCCGACTCGAATCGCGATCAGCGTCCCGATCTGTTCATCAGTGGCGGCAAGAAAGAGCGAATCGGGATCGATCCGACAACCGGCAACGAAACCTTTCGTTACTCCGGCATCGTAACGGTCACTTCCAACGGGAAACGCGGCTGGAATCCGCCGCGGTCGATGGAAGCGCCCCCTGCTTCGGCAATCCAGGTGGCCGACCTCGACCACGACGATAAGCCTGAAATCATTACCGCCGATGGCAGCGCTTCCACCGATAGCGTGAAGATCTTGTGGGGGCGAGGAAACTCCTCCAGTCTTCCCGTAGCGCACGCCGCCGCCCTGATGACTGCGGATATCGACGAGGATAGCCACGTGGATCTCGTCGTCGGCATCGCTCATGGCAAAGACACCTATCAGGCCGATTCCGTTGTCTACTACGGCGACGGCAAAGGGGCATTCGCTTTGTCGGCGCTTCTGATCCCGACAGCAGACGTAACCAGCATCGCTATCGCACCTGGCAGTAGCGGCAAAGGCCATCGACTCGTGTTTTGCAACAACATCGCCGGCCGTTTGAGGGAAGACGTGCCTGTGATGCTTTACTGGGGCGCAGCGAACGGTTTTTCGCCAGATCGAGTTTCAAAATATAGCCTTCGCTCCGGTTACGTTTCGCATGCAGCAGACATCAACCAGGACGGCTATGCCGACCTGCTGCTGTCTTCCATCCATCATGCCTCGGGCGAGCAGCATGCGGGAGCGGGATTCAATATCCTGTGGGGTGGGTCTGATGGTCTCAAAGACGACCGCAGAACCGTCGTGCCGGAATTCGGGCTAAATGGACTCAGCCTTGGCGACCTAAATCGCGATGGGTACCTCGATCTCGTTGGGCTCTGTCACGTACCCACGCCGGAAGGAGACCCGGCACGGGTGGTCGTTTGGTACGGCGGAGCCCAGGGTTTTTCGCGGCAGCGCCGTGTCGTGCTGCCTTCGGAAAAAATCAAAGGGCAGATTGCGGTCGCCGATTTCGACAAGGATGGTTATCTGGATCTGGCGGTCGGCCGGGATCCGGCGAATCGCGTGTCGATTTTTTGGGGAGGACCACAGGGTTTTTCAGAAGCGCGCCAGACGTCGTGGCCCCTGGTCGCAGCGGAAGACATGAAGGCAGCCGACCTGGACGGAGACGGCTGGCTGGATCTAATTGCCGCGACTTATCGGATACTCCCAACACCTCATTACGACCATGGAGTCTACATCTATTGGGGAGGGCCGAAGGGATTTGCCCCCACCAACGTTCAGCGAATCGAGGGTTACTCGGCTGTTGGCCTGACTGTCGCCGACGGGGACGCTGACGGCTTTCTGGATATCTACCTGCCAAACTATCACTATGGAGTCATGCGGGAAGCCGTGGCTTCCTTTCTCTACTGGGGTTCTTCCGAAGGCTATTCCGAGCAAAGGCGGACAGAGCTGATGGTCGACTCCGGGCACGGCTCGATGGCCGGAGACTTTAACAGTGACGGTCTGCTGGATCTGGCCGTCGCCTGCCATTCACGCAACGGCACCCACCTGACGAATTCCAAAGTCTTCTACAACGATGGCCAGCGCTTTCGAAGCGCGCGTTTTGTGGGGCTGCCAACCGTCGGAACGCATTACATGCAACGCGCCGATGTCGGCAACCTTTACGATCGCTCCTATCGGGAAACCTACACTTCTTCGACCTTCAGCTGGGACCAGCCTCGTCGTTTGGCGCAGCTGAAAGCCGCGGCCACGGCTCCCGGGAAGAGCCGGTTGGAGTGGGCCGTACGATCCGCCCGGTCCAAACTGGAAATAGATCGAGAGCCTTGGAAGAACCTTGGGACACAGCTGCACCACAGCTTCCCGCTGCTTTCCACGGCTCGCTGTCTACAGTACCGGGCTACTTTTGTGTCGGACAACGGCGACCGCTATCCAATTCTCGATCGTGTGGAGCTTGTGTTGTCAAACACCAATGAGTAAGGCCGCCGTTTGGCTGAAACGCGCCGCTACACAGACGGTTGCAAAACACGCGCTTCAAGACCTGCCAGAGAGCCGCGAATGGCGCGTGATCTGTGCTACAAGCCAGCGCTGCTTCGCGCTCACCAGGTGACCCGGGAGAGCTTTGGCCGGCCTGTCGCTGCAAGACAGCCCCAGCGGCATCACGCCAGCGGCGTCGGCTGGAGTCCGGCGGCCAGTTCTGCTATTCTCGGATGGCAGCGCGGTTGAGTTTGTCGAGAGCCTTCCGGAAAGCCGAATGCACCGCGACCAAAGCCTGAGGAGGTCATCTGTGGGCAAGCCGCATACCCTCAACGCCATCGTAGACCAAGCCTGCCTGTTTCTCGTTGCCCTGGCAGCGCTGATGACCGTGTCGCCTCTGGCCTTTGCGGCCGACGTGACGATCGAACAGTTGAAAGCTGACCTGCGCAGTGGCGAACCCAAAGTGCGCAGGAAAGCCGCTGCCGAACTGGGCAAAACGAAGAGCCGGGAAGCGGTCCAGCCCTTGCTCTCTGCGGCGACGGACCGGGATGTTGGCGTGCGCGAAGAAGTCGTGAAATCTCTCGGCCTGCTGAAGGACCAGGAGGCCCTCACGATGCTGCTGACAACGATCAAGGATCCTGCCGACAGCGTTCGCGAAGAGTCGATCATCGCACTTGTCAACCTTTATGCTGATCGCGACGCAAGGTCCGTCATTACCCGGACTGCCAAGAAGGTCTACAAGACCGTGAATCTTTTTCGGGATCCTGTGGGCGATGACCCGACGGTCATCGAAGCCTACGTTCAAGTAGCGCCGATGGTCATCGATTCGATCGCTGACCGCCTAGTAGATTCCAACCTGGGCATCCGGCTCGATGCGGCAAAAGCCCTTGGCATTCTCAGAGCGCGGCCGGCCGTTCCCCGAATGCTGGAAGCGATGAAGACGGGCGATGCCAACCTTCGGATCGCCGTGCTGCGTTCGCTCTACAAGATCCGTGACACAAGCGTCGATGAACCGATTCTCGTTTACTTGAACGATTCCGATAAGCATGTCCGCGACGAGACCATCGTGACCCTGGGTCTGTTTCGCAGCAAGCGAGCCCTGGCTGATCTGAAGCGCATCTATGACCAGAATCCAGATACCAAACTGCGCCTGAAAGCGTTTCAGGCACTGGCGCTGATCGCCGAACCATCGACGCTCGATCTTTTCCAGCGCAACCTTCGAGATCCAGACAAAGCCTATCGGATGGCAGCGGCTGAAGGAGTCGGTCGTGTCGGGGAACTTTCATTAGTGGAAGAAGTTTCGCGGACCTTTCTGGACGAGAAAGACACCGGCGCACAACTGGCTCAGAGTTTTGCCATTTACCGGCTCGGGCGAAGGGAGTTCATGGACAGGCTTGTTTCAGGACTCGGCGAAAGGATGTACCACGAGCAAGCGATGGCTTATCTCCTCGAATTGGGAACGCCGGTCGTTTCCGAGCTCGTGCGGCACCTCAACCACGAGAACGCTGTTGTGCGGGAAAAGCTGTGTGCTGTCCTCGGGCTGATCGGCGACTCAACAACCATCGAGCAGCTGAAGCCCATGCTGCGTGATTCGAACGCAGCCGTCGCCTCCGAGGCAGCGTTGGCAATCCGGCGCCTCGGCGCGCGCAGCTAGCAGGCTCCGCGATCGGTCGCGATGCCCTCTTGACGGCTGCAAGAACTCAACCAAAGTAGAAAGACGATTTGCAGCACACTCATCCAGCAGCCCGCACGCCAGGCGAGCTTCCCGCAGCCCTGCGTCGCGCCGCTGGATGAGGCTGCCCAGCGCTGCCACAGGAGAAGCCAATGCTTAAAAGGACGTCGTTCGTTTTACTGATTCTGTTCACCACCGCGACTCTGGCGGCGCAGAGCAAGAAGCTGAGACCGGGCTTCAACCTGTTTAGCAAAGAGCAGGACATTCAGCTTGGAAAGGAGAGCGCGGCGGAAGTCGAAAAGAAGATGAAGGTGCTCGACAACCCTGAGCTCCAGGCCTACGTAAGAGGGTGTTTAAAAATCCGATGATAGATCGGAAACCGCTGGACAAGTGAGATTCGATGCATTAAAAGAACATGGGAACCCAGACCAACAGCGAGGTCTCCCCTGTCGACTCCGATTGAAACGCAGCGCAA